>NZ_JADZGH010000070.1:0-17761 GCF_015865005.1 Rhodococcus sp. CX | reverse complement strand
GCCTCCCCGCCGAAGATGAGGAGTCGCACTGCTTCGAGCGCTTCGGCGGGCCACATCGCCGCGAGCGTGGGCACGGTGGACACGACGGTGACATCGCGGGAGACCAGCCACGGACCCAGATCCATGCCGGAGCGCACGAGCGATCGGGGTGCGGGGACCAGGCACGCGCCGTGCCGCCACGCCAGCCACATCTCCTCGCACGACGCGTCGAATGCCACCGACAGGCCGGCGAGTACCCGGTCGCCTGGTCCGATCGGGTTGTCCTGCAAGAACATTCGCGCTTCGGCATCGACGAAGGCGGCGGCGTTGCGGTGCGTGACCGCGACGCCCTTCGGGGTGCCGGTCGACCCTGAGGTGAAGATGATCCAGGCGTCGTCGTCGAGCCGCGGTCCGCGGATCTGCGGATTCGCGGCCGCAGGTGCGGTGCCGGGGCCGATCCCGTTCTCGGTGACGATCGCGGTGACCCCCGCCTCCCCGAACACCAGCTCGGCTCGTTCGTCGGGATCGTCCGCGTCGACCGGAACGTACGCCGCGCCCGCGGCCAGCACCGACAGGATCGTGACGTACAGGTCCTTCGTGCCCGACGGCATGCGCACCCCGACCCGGTCGCCGGCGCCGACGCCCGCGTCGGTCAGTCGGTAGGCGCCGGCGACGATCTCCTCCGCCAGCTCCGCGTAGCTGAGCATGACCTTGCCGTCGTCGATCGCGGGGGCGTCGGGATGGGCGTCGGCGGTGCTGCGCAGGATGTCGACGAGGGTCCGCGCGGGAGGCGCGAACGAGGAGCGCAGGTACTCGTCCGGTATTCGAGCCGGCCGACCCGGATCCGTCTTGGGCTGGACAGACAATCTGCGTCCTTCTCTAGGTGTCGATGCGTGTGGCCGGTTGTCTCACGACCGGGTGGACGGCAGGTGAACTCCCTGCCGGCGGGGCGGTCGCTTCGACCGATTGTGCTCCGGACCATCGACTTCTCGCCTGTCGACCGCACGCGAAATGTTTCGGTTTGACAACAGCGGCGGCGTGCTGTCATCCTCTTCGGCAGGTCACGAGTACCAGCATCAAGCCCCGGCTCGCTGGTCGGCAACCCTCCTCCGCGGTGGGGTGCTCCGGGTGACGACCAGGCTGTGGTTCCAACACCGGACGCAGCAAGCGCGGACTCCGCCGGCGATCCATCATCGTCGTGGCGATCACCGACGGGTCCCTGGACAGACAAGGGATTACTGATGACTGCTGCAACGACCGCCACCTGCATCGCCCCCATCGCTCGCGTTTCCGGCTGTGACCTGCAGGTTCCGCTCGTCCAGGGCGGTACCTGCACCTACGCCAACTTCGACTACGCCGCGAGCGCTCCGGCCCTGGCCGCCGTCACCGACCGCATCGCCGAACTGCTGCCCTTCTACGCCAGCGTTCACCGCGGCGCCGGCTATGCCTCGCGTGTGACCACGGATGCCTACGAGAAGTGCCGGACCGTGGTCTCCGGATTCGTCGGCGCCGCCGACGACCAGGTCGTCGTGTTCACCCGCAACACCACCGATTCCCTGAACCTGCTCGCGACCGCCGTGCCCGGTGACGTCGTGCTCCTCGACATCGAGCACCACGCGAACCTGTTGCCGTGGAAGAACTCCCGCATCGTCGAGGCCGCCGACACGGTCGCCGGGACGGTCGAGCGACTCGCCGCGGAACTGCGCCGCGCGCCGGCCGCGCTGCTCGCGATCACCGGAGCCTCGAACGTCACCGGTGAGCTGCTGCCCATCGAGGAACTCGCGAACCTCGCGCACGAGTGCGGTGCCCGCATCCTCGTCGACGGCGCACAGTTGGTCCCGCACCGGCGCGTCGACCTCGCCGCGACCGACGTCGACTACCTCGCGTTCTCCGGTCACAAGACGTACGCGCCGTTCGGTGCCGGCGTCCTGGTCGGCCGTCGCGACTGGCTCGATGTGGCCGAGCCCTACCTCGCCGGTGGCGGCGCGGTGCGCGAGGTGCGCCTGGACCACACCGACTGGGCCTGCGCCCCGGCGCGCCACGAGGCCGGTTCGCCGAACGTGCTCGGCGCGGCCGCGATCGCGGCGGCCTGCGAAGCGCTCGCCGGTTTCGACGCCGACGCCGTCGCCCGCCACGAAGAGGAACTGAGCCGTCTGCTGGTCGAGGGTCTGCGCGAAATCGATGGCGTCGAACTGCTGCGCCTCTGGGAGGACTCGAGCGAGTCCGTCGGCATCGTGACCTTCACGGTCGCGGGCTACGAACCCGCCGAGGTCGCGGCGTACCTGTCAGCGGAGCACGGCATCGGCGTCCGCGACGGTCGTTTCTGCGCGCATCCGCTGCTCGCCCGCGTCGGCCGCGCCGGAGGTGCGGTGCGTGCCTCCCTCGGCCTGGGCAGCTCGTCCGCCGATGTGGAGCGTCTGGTCGGTGCCGTGCGTCGCCTCGTCGAGCACGGCCCGTCCTGGACCTACGCGAAGACCGACGGCCTGTGGGGCCCGTCCCCGGAGACCCGCCCGGGTCTCGCGGCGGAGGGCGCGGGCGCGTCGGAGTGCGTCTGATCACCCCGATCGACAATTTCCCACAAGATCGGTAGGGTATTGCCCATGGCATCGCAGACCGCATCGAACGTCGTCGCACAGTGGTGCCGTCGTCATGTCGATCTGTGCCGTACCGCTTCCGGCATGTGTACGAGCTGAACGACACCCCAGTCTCCACAGCTCATCGCCGCGGGATCGCCTGCGGCAGTTCGAAGGAACCCCACATGTCGTACAACAACATCGTTCACACCGTGTCGTCCGCGCGCCCGCTGCGTGTCGCCGTCGAGCTCTCCGGTCCGTCCGGCCCGCACTACTGGGCCGATCTCACCGCCGGCCGGCCCGGCGAGGAGTCGCTCGATCTCAGTGCGCCGCAGCCGAATGTCGTGCGGATCCGCGCCACCGATCTGCGCGAGACCCGCAAGGCCACCGATCGCGTCCGTGCCGGGCTCGTCGCCGAGGGTCGGGACCCCGGCAGCGTCACCGTCCTGGTCGATCTCGAGGTGGTCGTCGCATCCGAGGCCCGCAGCGCGCGGAAGCAGTACGCGCAGTTGGATGTTCCGCGCGCGTCGGACACCCTGTCGTACGTCGGTACCCCGCAGGGGCTCGCCGGCCTCATCGCCGACATCCACTCCACGCACGTCGCGGACGGTGTCACCCTCGTTCCGCTGGCGGCGCCGTTCACCGTGGAACACATCATCGACGGAACGCTGCCGTGGCTCGAGGCCCGCGGCCTCGCGGCGACCGCGCCGTCCGTCGTGGAAGTGTTGCGCCGCTTCGGAACCGGTGGCCGGGGCCTCGTCCGCGCCTCCTGAGTATCCCGGCGCGAGCCGGTCACGATTCGAAAAGCCGAGTGGGGCGAGAGAACGGATTCTCTCGCCCCACTCGCTGTGTCTTCAGGCCGAACGCCGGGTCAGGGGTTCGACGACGTGCACGCCGGGATCGGGGTCGAAACGGTAGCCGGTTCCCCGCACCGTCGTGATGATGGATCCGAATCTTCCCAGCTTCGTGCGGATTCGGGACACGTGGACGTCGACGCTGCGACCGCGTCCGTGGTCGACGCTCGCCGCGGCGGGATCGAGTTCGCGCAGTACCGATCGGGACACGACCACGCGAGGTCGCCGGACCAGGCGGGACAGGATTTCGAATTCGGTGTGGCTGAGTGGAACCCGGGCGTTGTCGAGGATCACGTCGCGGGCCGGAAGATCGATCACCAGCGGCACCGGTGTGGAGCTGAGCAGCGTGTGTGTGCTCGCTCCCGGCACGAGGTCCCGAGCGGTTTCGCGCAACGCGTCGGCGAGCGCGGCGAGATCCGCCGACGAGCGCACGCCGGTGTTCGAAAGCTGAACGACCAGTACGAGTTCGGGTGTTGTGGTCATGGTGTGGTGTCCAATGGTGTGGGCCGGTGGTAGACGCCGTCGTGGTAGAGCAACGGCGCCGCCGTCGACTCGGTGTCGGAGACGTGCGTGTGGGTGACGAGGCCGACGACCAGCGTGCTGTCTCCGGCCGGAATCAATTGGTGCACAAGCAGACGCAGGCGCACGGGAGTGTCGTGGAGTACCGGTTCGCCGGTGTCGAGGCGGTCCCACAGGGAACGGTCGGCGAAGCGTTCCTCGGCGCTGCGTGCGAAACGCTGTGCCAGATGCTGCTGGTCCTCGCCCAGGAGGTGCACCACGAGCGAGTCCGCCGCGTGCACGGCGTCGATGCTCGACGAGGTCCGAGTGATGTTGAACGACACCAGCGGTGGGTTCAGCGACAGCGAGGAGAACGACGTCGCGGTGAAGCCGACCGGGCCGTTTCCGGCGTCGAGCGTGACGACGGTGACGCCTGCAGGGTGGCGGCGCAACGCGGAGCGGTACTCCTCGTTGCCGACGCCCAGGGCGAATTCGGGTGCGGTGGCGTCGGCGCGATCGGCGACAGGGGAATGTGATGTGGGCATGGCCGTCCCTGAAAAAGGCTCGTCCCCGGAAGAAACTGGGGGACAAGGCGAGTGATGAGATGGAATGGGTGTGGGCGTCAGGCCGCACACAGGCACGAGCGGGTACGGCACAGGTCGACGTGCCTGCGGCTCCACGCTCGGATAGTCACGGTGACACTATAGTGCAGCGGTTCCGGTTCCGATACCGCGGGCCGGTCAGTCCATGTCCACGTCCATGCCCGCGGTGATGCGCAGAAGTTCCCGATAGGTCGTGCGGAACACCGTGTTCGGGTATCCGCCCGCGGCCCACAACAGCGGATGCGCCTCGAGCGCGCGATCCACATAGGTCGGCAGATTGGTGGGGTGGCCGAGCGGCGCGACACCGCCGACCGGTTGCGCGGTGACCTCCGTGACAAGCTCCGGCGACGCCGGCACCAGTGTGCCGCCGAGGCGCTCGCCGCAGCGCCGGACATCGACCCGATGGGCTCCGGAGACCAACAAGAGAACCGGTTCGCCGTCGAGTTCGAACACGAGCGATTTCACGATCGCACCGACGTCGACGCCCAGCGCCGCGGCCGCCTGCTCGGCGGTGTGCACCGACTCCGGCTGGGTGAGGATCAGGCCGGGATGGCCGCGGGAGATGAGCGTGTCGGCCACGTGAACGGCGTTCGGATGCAGTGTCGCGGACATGGTTCCAATGTAGGAGCGGACCGCATCTGTCGCGCGGGGATCAGTAGAGCGGAAAGCCGTCCTCCGGTCCCAGCATGCGTTCGAGGCGGGTGCGCGTGATCTTCGCGAGTTCGTCGGTGCGGATCTTCCGCTCGGCGTCGATCTCGTTGTCGAGGCGGTGCACGAGGTCGACGAGCAGCTCGTCGGGCCCGCGGTCTGCCGCACACCACAGATAGCGGAAGCCGAACCTCTCCTCGTACACCTGCGCCGAGTGGGCGATCTCCGCCATCATGAGCGGATCGTCGGTCCACACCGAACACTGCTCGGCGCGCGAATGGGTGCTGCGCGGCCGGACACCGACGATCGGGTGGCACTCCAGGGCCTCGGCGATGCTCGACTCGTCCAACGTGACGAGCACTGCGTCGGCGCGGGCGAACAGTTCGGTGTAGCTCGCGTACGGGCGTCCGGCGGCCACCGGGTTCGCCCAGGCGAGCGTCGCGCAGCATTCGTACAAGGCGTGAACGGTGCCGCGGCGGCTGAGGGCGTTGAACGCACCGAGACCGATTCCCTGATGCAGAAGCATGGCCTGCGCTCCTCTCCGAGACGGACCGCCCCGGGAAACCCCGGCGCTGCGGTCGGATCCAGCTTCCCTCGTGTGCGGGCGTGTCTCCAGAGCTGTGACCGGGAGTTTTCGAGTCTTTAACACCGCTCGGGGGTGAACGTGACGGGGAGCTCGGTGTGAACGACCGGCAAAGATATTACTCTCGAGTAATGACCGATCATTCCAGCTGGAAAGCATTCACCGTCGAGGTCGAGGCGCACGTCGCACGCGTGACCCTCGTCGGACCCGGCAAGGGCAACGCCATGGGACCCGAGTTCTGGTCCGAGCTGCCCGAGGTGTTCGCCGCACTCGACGCCGACGACGAGGTGCGCGCCGTCGTCCTCGCCGGCTCCGGCAAGCACTTCTCGTTCGGGCTGGACCTGCCCGCGATGAGCGGCGACCTCGGCAAGGTTCTCGCCGACAAGGCGCTGGCCAAGCCGCGCACCGACTTCCACGCGATGATCAAGCGCATGCAGGCGGCGATCACCGCCGTCGCCGATTGCCGCAAGCCCGTCGTCGCCGCCGTGCAGGGCTGGTGCATCGGTGGCGGCGTCGACCTGATCACCGCGGCGGACATCCGCTACGCCTCGGCGGACGCCAAGTTCAGCGTCCGTGAGGTGAAGGTCGGTATGGTCGCCGACGTCGGGACCCTCGCCCGCCTCCCGCTCATCGTCGGCGACGGCCACACCCGCGAACTCGCCCTCACCGGCAAGGACATCGACGCCGCCCGCGCCGAGAAGATCGGTCTCGTCAACGACGTGTTCGACGACGCCGAGGCCACCCTCGCCGCCGCCCACGCGACCGCCGCGGAGATCGCCGCCAACCCGCCGCTCGTGGTCCACGGCATCAAGGACGTCCTCGATCACAGCCGCTCCCCGCAGGTCGACGACAGCCTCCGCTACGTCGCGGCGTGGAACGCGGCGTTCCTGCCCTCCGAGGACCTGACCGAGGCGATCTCCGCCATCTTCGAGAAGCGCCCCCCGAACTTCCGGGGAGCCTGATCTTCGGGCTCCGCCCGAAAACGAGCGAACGGTACATTCAGTCGGTCAGATCGACTGAATGTACCGTTCGCTCGGAAAAAAGAGGGGGTCGAAAGAGACCGGCCCGGCTCAGTGGCCGCCGTTCTCCTTCAGCCGCGCGATCGACGCCTCGACCTCGGCCTCGGCCTCGGCCCGACCGACCCAGTCGGCGGCCTCGACGTGCTTGCCCGGCTCGAGATCCTTGTAGTGCACGAAGAAGTGCTTGATCGCATCGAGCTCGAACTGCGCGACGTCGGAGATGTCCTGGATGTGATCCCAGCGCGGATCGCCGGCCGGCACGGCCAGGATCTTGTCGTCGCCACCGGCCTCGTCGACCATCTTGAACATGCCGACGGGGCGGGCCTCGACGATGACACCCGGGAAGACCGACTCGGGGAGCAGCACCATGCAGTCCAGCGGGTCACCGTCCTCGCCGAGGGTGTTCTCGATGTAGCCGTAGTCGGCCGGGTAACCGAACGACGTGTAGAGGTAGCGATCCAGCTTCACGCGGCCGGTCTCGTGATCGACCTCGTACTTGTTGCGCTGTCCCTTGGGGATCTCGATGGTGACGTCGAACTCCACGCCGGTGTCCTCACTTCGTCGGTGATTGGCTGTCGCTCCAACTGCCGCGATCGCGGCGATGGTCCGCAGAGAGGATAACGGGAGCGGGGCTACCCTGGTGGACGCAGGTGCCGGACCCACCCGGGCGGCCACCAGGGCGCGGGAGTCTCGAACGCAGCGGAGGCGTGTTGGCGGGTCAGGATAAGAACAAGAAGCTCGGCGGGCTCGAAGCGCGCCGCCGGCGAAGCCTCCGCATCCTGATCGGCATCTGGGGCACCGGATTCCTCGCGCTCGTCGTCGGCGGCACATTCGCGCTGTCGGAGATCGTGGGCAGCGACGCCGAGGCCGCGATCACTCCGGCGCCCGGCCCGGTCACCGCGACCCCTCAGGTCGCTCCCGTGCCCGCCGACGCTCCGGCGCCCGTCGCCGCCGCGCTCGGCGCGATTCTGGCGCCCACCGTGGCCGATCCCGCGCTCGGCACCCTCACCGGGTCCGTCACCGACACCGCCACCGGCACGGTCCTGTGGGCGCAGGATCCCGACCGCCCGATGATTCCGGCGTCGACCACGAAGGTCCTCACCGCCGCGGCGGCGCTGCTGTCGCTGCCACCCGACCACCGGGTGTCCACGCGGGTCGTCGAGGGCAGCCGTCCCGGCGAGATCGTGCTCGTCGCCGGCGGCGATCCCACGCTCACCGCTCTTCCGGTCGGGCAGGACGGCTTCTACCCGGGCGCGCCGCGCGTCGCGGATCTCGTTCAGCAGATCCAGCGTTCGGGTGCCGTCGTCGACACGGTGCTCGTCGACGTCGGCAGCTACATGGGCGATCCGATGGCCACGGGGTGGATGCCGTCGGACGTCGGGGGCGGCTACATCGCACCGATCGAACCGGTGATGCTCGACGGCGGCCGGTCGATTCCGAACGCGGACGAATCTCCGCGCAGCCCGACGCCCGCGCTCGACGCCGGCCGCGCCCTCGCCGCGGCGCTCGGCGCCGACCCCGCGACCGTCGCGGTCGGGACCGCATCCCCGGGGGCCGCGCCCCTGGCGTCGGTGCAGTCGGCACCTCTGCGCGACCGGCTCCGCCAGATGATGGACCACTCCGACAACGTCCTCGCCGAGACGATCGGCCGCGAGATCGCGATCGCGTCGGGCTCGCCGGCGTCGTTCTCCGGGGCCGTGGACTCCGTGCTCCGCACCCTCACGGCCGCCGGATTCGACGTCGGCGGCGTCACCATGCACGACGTGAGCGGCCTGTCCGTGGACAATCGCATTCCCACGCGGCTGCTCGACGCGGTGATGGCATCCGCCGCCGGCACCGACCAGGACGCGCTGCGCCCGATGCTCGACTACCTGCCGGTCGCGGGGGCCACCGGAACCCTCAGCGCCCGCTACGCATCCGCCAACCGCGACGGCGCCGGCTGGGTGCGCGCGAAGACCGGCACCCTCTCGGAGGCGAGCGGGCTGGTCGGAACCGTCGTCGACGTCGACGGGCGGGTCCTGTCGTTCGCACTGATCGCCAACGGCCGACCGCCCGGCGAGAGCCGGTCTGCACTCGACGCGGTCGCTGCGACTCTCCGGGGGTGCGGATGCCGATGACCGGCCGCGACCACACCATCGGCGACGCGATCGACTGGTCGTTCGCGGCCGGGGTGGGTGCGCGACTGGCCCGGCCGGGTCCGGCGATGTCCCGGTACACCGCCGATGCCGTCGTGGCCGAACTCGCCGACGCCGCCGACCGGGCCGAGCAGCCGGTGCGGGAACTCACCGGTCTCGGTGACGGCCACGACGCTCCGGCGCCCGCCCGGGTCGTGGACCGCAGCGGCTGGGTGCAGGCCGCGGCGGGGTCGATGGCCGACCTCACCGGCGGCGGACAGAACGGCACGTCCTGGATGGGCAAGCCCGCCGGCATGCAGGCCGGCGCGATGCTCGCGTACCTGTCGTCGGCGGTACTCGGCCAGTACGACCCGTTCTCGCGGACCCTGCTCCTCGTCGCACCGAACGTCGTCGCGGTCGAACGCGCGTTGAAGGTCCCGACCGCGGACTTCCGCTTGTGGGTGTGCCTGCACGAGGTCACCCATCGGGTGCAGTTCGCCGAGGCGCCGTGGATGGTCGAGCTGATGCGCACCGCCACCGCCGAACTCGGGGCCGCCGCCGACGAGCCCGTCTCCGAGCTGGTGGGCCGGGTCGTCGCCGTCGTCCGCGACCGCCGCAGCAACGACGAGAAGCAGATGTCCGAGCGCGGTGTCCTCGGTCTGCTGCGGGCCACCCAGTCGGAATCCCAGCAACTCGCCCTCGACCGCATGCTCGCGCTCGGCACCCTCCTCGAAGGCCACGCCGACCACGTCATGGATGCCGTCGGCCCCGGGGTGGTTCCCGCGGTCGGCCGCATCCGCCGGGCGTTCGACAACCGGCGGCGCCGCAGCTCGAACCCCGTTCATCGGGTGATCCGCGCGCTGCTGGGCGTGGACGCGAAGATGGCGCAGTACGTGCACGGCAAGAAGTTCGTCGACGCCGTCGTCGCCCGCGTCGGGATGGCGGAGTTCAACGCCGTGTGGTCCGGCCCGGACGCGATGCCCACGCTCGCCGAGATCGACGACCCGGACGCCTGGATCGCCCGGGTCCTGGGCTGAGCGGCGTGGAACAGGACACGACCGTGGACCGGGACACGGCTGTCGGGAGCCGTCCGTTGCTGCCCGAGACCCCGGCGATCCACGAGGTCCGGCTGGCCGTGCGGGCATGGCTCGGCCGCCACGAGGTGCGGGCGGTGGCGGTGGGTCTTTCCGGCGGCGCGGACTCGGCCGCCCTGACCGCCGCGGCGGTCGCCGAGGCGGATTCGGTGCGGGCGGTCGTCGTCGATCACCGGCTGCAGGCCGGCTCCGATGTCGTCGCGGCGCGGGCCGCGGATTTCGCCCGTGCGCGGGGGTGCACGTCGGTGCAGGTCGTCCCGGTGGAGGTGACCGGGCCCGGTGGGCTCGAGGCTGCGGCTCGGGCCGTGCGGTACCGGGCACTCGACGACAACCGCGCCGACCTGCCGGTGCTGCTCGGGCACACCCTCGACGACCAGGCCGAAACCGTGCTGCTCGGCCTGGGCCGCGGCTCCGGCCTCCGTTCGATCCGCGGCATGGCCGATTTCGACGAACCCTGGGGCCGGCCGCTGCTCGGAGTGCGCCGCGAGTTCGGGTACGAGCCCTACGAGGACGCGCACAACAGCGATCCGCGGTTCACCCGCGTGCGGTTGCGCACCGAAGTGCTGCCGCTGCTCGAAGAGGTGCTCGGCGGCGGTGTCGCGCCGGCGCTGGCCCGGACGGCGGCGCAACTACGCGAGGACGGGGAAGTGCTCGACGCGGCCGCGGACGAGGCGCTGGTCTCCGCGGGTGGAGACGGCGCCGGACTCGACGTGGAATCGCTCGAGCCGGTGCACCCCGCGGTGCGGCGGCGCGCGCTGCGGCGCTGGCTCGCCGAAGCCGGTGCGTCGGCGCCCACGGACCGGACGTTGCGGGCCGTCGACGACCTGATCGGCCGCTGGCACGGGCAGGGTCCCGTGGCGGTCGGGCGTGGGCCGCGACCGGGGACCAGGTTGGTCGTGTCGCGTCGGCGTGGCAGGCTGGTCATGGTGTTCGTCGACCAGCAGCGGTGTGCGGACGACTGACGGAAGGGCAGGAACGAACCGGTGTACGAGAGCGACATTGCGTCGGTATTGATCTCCGAAGAGCAGATCAAGGAGCGCACGGCCGAGCTGGCCGAGTCCATTGCCAAGCGTTACCCGGTGGGTGCGCCCGAGGGCGACCTTCTGCTCATCGGCGTGCTCAAGGGTGCGATCTTCTTCATGACCGACTTCGCCCGTGCCATGCCCATCCCCACCCAGATGGAGTTCATGGCGGTCAGCTCGTACGGGTCGTCGACGTCGTCGTCGGGTGTGGTGCGCATTCTCAAGGACCTCGACAAGGACATCGCGGGCCGCAACGTGCTCATCGTCGAGGACATCATCGACTCCGGCCTCACGCTGTCGTGGCTGATCCGCAACCTGTCCTCGCGCAATCCCGCGTCGCTCGAGGTGGTGACGCTGCTGCGCAAGCCCGAAGCCGTCAAGATCGACGTGCACGTCGCCGATGTCGGCTTCGACATCCCGGACGAGTTCGTCGTCGGCTACGGCCTCGACTACGACGAGCGGTATCGCGACCTTCCGTACATCGGCACCCTCGACCCCAAGGTCTACTCGAGCTGACGTCGGCGCCCGGCACGTTTCAGTGCCCCGGTATGTTTCAGTGACGCAGCATGTTTCAGTGACGCAGCGCGACGGTGCGTCGCAGTGCCTCGAGGTCCTGTTCCATGAGCCGGAACAGCCAGTACACCAGCACGAACGCGGCGATGCTGCCGACGGACAGCACCCGCACCGCGAACAGCACCTGCGGGATCTCGTAGGAGTTCAGGAACGTCACCCCGGCGACCCCGACGAGCGGGACCGCCGCAGCCAGGGCCAGGTAGCGGACGCTGCGGCGGTGCAGACCGTCGAGTTCCCGGGCGTCGGTGGCGTCGGTGGATCCGTGCGGCAGGAACGCCGGATACAGCGACCGCACGACATAGAAGGCGACGAAGAAGAACGGGTAGGCCACGGCGATCGCGCCGCACACCGCCATCGAACTGACGAAGTGCGTGGCGGCGCGCGTGTCGATCTCCCCGGTGATCACGCTCAGTGCCACGGGGAAGATGATGCCGGCCAGGATCCACAGGCTCATCACGACCGCCGCGACCCTGTCGCTGAACAGCAGCGCGTCGTGTCTGGTGCGGGCCAGCGTGACGGCGTCGTAGGTGCGTCCGTGTTGCAATCCGCGCGGCACAGTGATCAGGCGACGGCCCAGGTACACGATCACCAGGGCACCGAGGGGGAACAGCGTCGCGTTCACGATCAGCGACACGACCTCGAAGTTGTGCCTCGCGTCCGGCGGTAGCTTCTCGATGATCAGCGACGAGTTGTGCTGGTAGTTGTAGAGCGCTGCGAGGGCGTTGGGAATCCCGATCGCGGCGACGAGGACCGGCACGACGGGTCTGCGCAACCGGGCTCGCCAGCTGTCCGGTGGGGGATCGACGAGGTCACGGGCGCGGTGGTCGAGGCACAGGTCGAGTTGCTGGGCCAGTTCCGTGCCCGACGACCAGCGGTCCGCCGGATCCGGTTCGAGACACTTCGCGAGTACCCGCCGCAGCGTCTGCGGGCAGTCCGCGGGCAGCTTCGCCATCATTTCGGGGGTCAGGCCGCCGCGCCGGCGCCGCACCATCGTCTCGAGAGCCGGGAGAGTGTTCGTGTCGAGTGCCTCGCCCGGCTCCGGATCCCCCGGGCGGACGCCCGCCAGCAGCTCCCACAGCATCACTCCGAGGGCGTAGATGTCGCTGCGGGTGTCGAGGTCCGCGGCGGATCCCGGCAATCCCGGATGGCACGCCTCGAGCTGTTCCGGCGACATGTAGGCGAGGGAGCCGCCGAGATAGGCGACGGGGGAGCTGCCCCCGACGGACTCGGCGTAGCTGATGTTGAAATCGGCCAGCTTCGGCACACCCTCCGCGGTGAGCAGCACGTTCGCGGGTTTGACGTCGCGGTGCAGCACACCGCGACCGTCGGCGTAGGCGAGCGACTCCGCGAGCCGCCGTCCCAGCCACGCCACGGTTTCCGGCCAGGTCAGCGATTCGAGTTCGCCGCGCACGGTCGATTCCGCCGGCCGGATCTCGCCCTTCTCCGCGAGGGTCGCGTCGATGACGTCGAGCAGCATCGAGCCGGCGCGCTGGTCCGGCGGGGTGCGCCGCACCCGGTGCAGCACGTGCAGCAGTGTCCCGCCCGGGACGTACTGCATGTACAGCAACCGCAGACCCTCGCGCAGCTCGACCACGACTACATCGTCCGCGTGTTCGACCAGCGGATCCTCCCGGATCAGGGTCTGCGCTTCGCTGCCCTGGTCGGGAGAGATCTTCACCGCCACGAGTCGCTGCATCGAGAGCTGGCGGGCCAGGAACACCCGGCCGAAGGCGCCGCGGCCGAGGCTGGTGAGCAGGTCGAAGTCGTCGATCCGCCGTCCGGCGCGCAGTTCGTCGACGGTGACGGGGACGCCGGGGGTCATCGGATCGGTCACGGCGTCGGCGGCCCGGGTGACCTCCGCGGTGCGGGTGGCATCGAACCGGCTCGTCTCGGCGCCCGCGACCTCGGTGGTCTCGGCGCTCGGTATCCGAGTCGGTTCGGTACCGGACAAGGCGTGCGGATCCCGCTCGGCCATGCGAAATGATACCCACGCCCACGGCCCCTCCCGCAGGTGAAGTTGCTCCGCCGAACCGGCCGCGGTACGGGAACGCTGCGTCGGTCCGGGTCGTTGAAGCTCGCGAGGGGCGGAATACGCACCGGCGACGACATCTGCACACGCGGTAATCTGGCTGTGGCCGGATCGTCACCGGTCGACGCACGCTCATCGACGATGACCGCACTGATGACCGCACTATCGAAAGGACCGGCCGGCCGGGCCGAACCTGTATGAATCGCAAGACAGTGTTCCGTAATCTGGCGATAGTCGCCGGCATTCTGTTGGTCATCTACGCCTTCAGTTACTTCGGGAACGACACGCGTGGATTCACCAAGGTCGACACCTCGGTGGCACTCGCGCAGCTCGACTCGAAGAACGTCTCCAAGGCCCAGATCGACGACCGCGAACAGCAGGTCCGTTTGTGGCTGAACAACGGAAACGACGCCACCGAGAACCAGACGCAGATCATCGCGAAGTACCCGGCCTCGGCGTCGGAACAGATCTTCGACAAGGTCGCCGCGTCGGGCGCCGGCGAGTTCGACACCGCCGTCACCCAGGAGAGCTGGCTGACGTCGATCCTGCTGTTCGTCGTTCCGATGATCATCCTGCTCGGCGTGTTCTTCTTCATGATGACGCGCATGCAGGGCGGCGGCCGCGGCGGCATGATGGGCTTCGGCAAGTCCCGCGCCAAGCAGCTCTCGAAGGACATGCCGAAGACGACGTTCGCCGACGTCGCCGGCGCCAACGAGGCTGTCGAAGAGCTGTACGAGATCAAGGACTTCCTGCAGAACCCGGCCCGTTACCAGGCGCTCGGCGCGAAGATCCCGAAGGGCGTGCTGCTGTACGGCCCGCCCGGCACCGGCAAGACGCTGCTCGCACGCGCGGTCGCGGGTGAGGCCGGGGTTCCGTTCTTCACCATCTCCGGTTCCGACTTCGTCGAGATGTTCGTCGGTGTCGGCGCATCCCGGGTGCGCGACCTGTTCGAGCAGGCCAAGCAGAACAGCCCCTGCATCATCTTCGTCGACGAGATCGACGCGGTCGGCCGCCAGCGCGGTGCCGGCCTCGGCGGCGGTCACGACGAGCGCGAGCAGACCCTCAACCAGCTGCTCGTCGAGATGGACGGGTTCGGCGACCGGCAGGGCATCATCCTCATCGCCGCGACGAACCGCCCCGACATCCTCGACCCCGCGCTGCTGCGTCCCGGCCGCTTCGACCGCCAGATCCCGGTGACCAACCCGGACCTCGCCGGCCGCCGCGCGATCCTCCAGGTGCATTCCAAGGGCAAGCCGATCGACCAGAACGCCGACCTCGAAGGTCTGGCGAAGCGCACGGTCGGCATGTCCGGCGCCGACCTGGCGAACGTCGTCAACGAGGCCGCGCTGCTCACCGCCCGCGAGAACGGCACGGTGATCACCGAGGCGATCCTCGAGGAATCCGTCGACCGCGTGATCGGCGGTCCGCGCCGCAAGAGCCGCATCATCAGCGAGCACGAGAAGAAGATCACCGCCTACCACGAGGGTGGACACACCCTCGCCGCGTGGGCGATGCCCGACATCGAGCCCGTGTACAAGGTGACGATCCTCGCGCGCGGCCGCACCGGCGGTCACGCCATGACCGTTCCCGAGGACGACAAGGGCCTGATGACCCGATCCGAGATGATCGCGCGTCTCGTCATGGCGATGGGTGGCCGTGCCGCCGAGGAACTCGTGTTCCACGAGCCCACCACCGGCGCGTCGTCCGACATCGACCAGGCCACCAAGATCGCCCGGGCGATGGTCACCGAGTACGGCATGAGCGCCAAGCTCGGCGCGGTGCGCTACGGGCAGGAACAGGGCGACCCGTTCCTCGGCCGGTCCATGGGACAGGCATCGGACTACTCGCACGAGGTGGCCCGCGAGATCGACGAGGAGGTCCGCAACCTCATCGAGGCGGCCCACACCGAAGCGTGGGCGATCCTCAACGAGTACCGCGACGCGCTCGACGCGCTCGCCGGGGAACTGCTCGAACACGAGACGCTCACCCGCAAGGACCTCGAGCGGATCCTCGCGTCCGTGGAGAAGCGTCCACGCATCACCGCGTTCAACGACTTCGGCGAACGCATCCCGTCGGATCGCCCGCCGATCAAGACCCCCGCGGAGCTCGCCGCCGAACGCGGTGAGCCGTGGCCGCCGCAGCCCGCGGTCCCGAACCTCGCGAAGCCGCAGCCGCTGCCCTCACAGCCGGTGACGCAGCAGCAGGCGCCCCAGCAGCCGGTGATGCCGCATCCGGAACCGGCCCAGCAGCCGGAGCCCTCCCGGTCGGCCACCTCGCAGCAGTACCCGCAGGCCGGCGGTCCCGGTGGGTACGGGACTCCGCCGCAGGGCCCGGGCAACGGCTATCCCGCGCCGCAGCCCGTCCCTGCTTCCGAGCCGATGCCCGGTTTCCCGCAGCCCGGCCAGTACTCCGGCGGGCCGCGGCACGCGACCCGGCCCGACTACGGCGCTCCCGCAGGATGGTCGGCGCCTGGGTGGCCGCCGCAGGAGCCCGAACAGCCACGCAGCACGTATCCCGGCTACCCTCAGTGGACTCAGCCTGCGCGTCCCGCCGACGCCGGCGATCGGCAGGACGAGAATCAGCAGGCACCGGAGCCGCCGCCCACGCAGCCCTGGGAGGGGCCGACCGGCCCGCGCTGAGCCGATTTCAACGAGAGTGGAGGACGGTCGGGTGTCGGTGAACCACCTGGATAGCACTGGGACTGCCGTGACGGCGCCGGGCGACGAGGAGCAGCTGAGTCTGGCGACCGGCCGGGCCTTCGATCAGGCCCGGGCCGAAGCCGCGGTCCGCGAACTGCTCATCGCGGTCGGTGAGGACCCCGACCGGGAAGGGCTGCTGGACACCCCGCGCCGCGTCGCGCGCGCATACCGCGAAGTGTTCGCCGGGCTGTACACGGATCCGGACGAGGTGCTCAACACGACGTTCGACGAAGGTCACCAGGAACTCGTCCTCGTCCGCGACATTCCGCTGTACTCCACCTGCGAACACCACCTGGTGTCCTTCCACGGCGTCGCGCACGTCGGCTACATCCCCGGCCCCACCGGGCGGGTCACGGGACTGTCCAAGCTGGCGCGGCTCGTCGATCTCTATGCGAAGCGCCCGCAGGTGCAGGAACGGCTCACCAGCCAGGTCGCCGACGCGATCGTCCGCAAGCTCGATCCGCGCGGCGCGATCGTCGTCGTCGAGGCCGAACACCTGTGCATGGCGATGCGCGGCATCCGGAAGCCCGGCGCCAGCACCACGACGTCGGCGGTGCGCGGGTTGTTCCAGACCAGCTCGGCGTCCCGCGCCGAAGCCCTGGATCTGATCCTGCGCCGGTGAGCGCGCTGCAGAACCTGAGACGCCCGGTCGTCATGGGTGTTCTCAACGTGACCAGCGATTCGTTCTCGGACGGTGGTCGCTACCTGGATCGCGACGCGGCGATCGCACACGGACTGGAACTGCGGGCGCTCGGCGTCGACATCGTCGACGTCGGTGGTGAATCGACCAGGCCGGGCGCGCAGCGCGTCGACGCCGAGGTCGAGGCGGGCCGCGTCGTCCCGGTGATCGAGGCGCTCGCCGCCGAAGGTGTCGTGACCAGCGTCGACACGATGCGCGCGTCGGTCGCCGAAGCGGCGATCGCGGCGGGCGTGACGCTGGTCAACGACGTGTCGGGTGGTCGCGCCGACGCGGACATGGCCTCGGTCGTCGCGTCCGCGGGCGTGCCGTGGATCCTCATGCACTGGCGGCCGGCGGACGGATTCGTTCATGCCGGCGGTTCCACGCACTACGACGACGTCGTGCGCGAGGTGCGCGACGAGCTGCTCACCCAGGTGGATGTGGCGGTCGCTGCCGGGGTGGACCCGCAGGATCTGATCCTCGATCCCGGCCTCGGATTCGTGAAGCAGCCGGACCACAACTGGGAACTGCTGCGGCGGTTGCCGGAGCTGACCGAGCTCGGATTCCCGGTGCTCATCGGCGCATCCCGCAAGCGATTCCTCGGTTCGCTGCTCGCCGATTCCGACGGCAATCCCCGCCCGCCCGCAGGACGCGAGGTCGCGACCGCGGTGGTGTCGGCGCTCGCGGTCACCCACGGCGCGTGGGGGGTGCGCGTGCACGACGTGCGGTCGTCGCTCGACGCGCTCGCGGTCGCGACCTCGCGTCCTGCGGGCGGGCGGGGATTGCCGTCGGAAT
>NZ_JADZGH010000272.1:30491-32731 GCF_015865005.1 Rhodococcus sp. CX | reverse complement strand
GTCCCCTGACCTGTCGGTTCTCGCCGAAACGGTGCCGGCTTCTCCTCGATGCACACCGGAAGCAGATCACCGTCGACGAGCCGGCCCATCTGCGCTTTCGCGTCGTCCAGGTTGCCGGAGGGGAGACCGGCCCGCACCTGCTCGCGCGCGGCGGGCTGCAGATCGTCGACGACCATGACCCGGCAGTTGGCGTGGTCGGGTTCCATCAGCGTCAGCATGCCCTCGTCGGTGACGCATCCCACGAGCGCCTGTTCCTGCAACGAGTAGCCGAGCACGTTGCCGGGCACGCCCCGCAGCACGGTGACCCGGCCGTCGTCGGCGCCGACGTAGTAGTAGTTGCGGATCATCGTGCGACCCACGACCAGGCCGGCCGCGAGCAGCGCCAGTACGACGATCGCCCCGATGATCCACCACAGGCGGCTGCGCTTGCGCTTCGGTTCGGGTTCGGGCGCGCTGATCACCCGCTTCGGGGTGGCACGCGGCGGGCGCATCGCCGCGGCGCGACCGGCTGCGGTGTTCGGCGGGGGAGTGTCCTCGTCCTCACCGGACGCTGCGCCTGCGACGATCGGATGACTCTGCCCGTAGTCCAGGTCGATGACGTCGGCGACGACGACGGTGACGTTGTCCGGGCCGCCGCTGCGCAACGCCAGTTCGATGAGGCGGTCGGCGCACTCGTCGTGGGTGCCCTCGCGCATCGTGTTGGCGATCGTCTCGTCGCTGACCACGTCGGACAGACCGTCCGAGCACACCAGGTAACGGTCGCCGACGCGCACCTCGCGCACCGTGAGGGTCGGCTCGACCTCACTGCCGGTCAGCGCCCGCATGATCAGCGACCGCTGCGGATGCGAATGCGCCTGCTCGGCGGTGATGCGACCCTCGTCGACGAGGGACTGCACGAAGGTGTCGTCGCGGGTGATCTGGGTCAGCTGGTCGTCGCGCAGCAGGTAGGCGCGCGAATCGCCGATGTGGGCCAGGCCCAGCTTGCTGCCGGCGAACAGGATCGCGGTGAGCGTGGTGCCCATGCCGTCGAGTTCGGGTTCCTCCTCGACCTGATCGGCGATGGAGGCGTTGCCTTCGCGGACCGCGGCGGCGAGCTTGCCGAGCAGGTCCTCGCCCGGCTCGTCGTCGTCGAGGTGGGCGAGCGCCGCGATCATCAGTTGTGAGGCGACCTCACCGGCGGCGTGGCCGCCCATGCCGTCGGCGAGCGCGAGCAGACGTGCCCCGGCGTACACGGAGTCTTCGTTGTTGGAGCGGACCAAACCCCGGTCGCTGCGGGCGGCGTATCGCAATACAAGGGTCACGGGCGGAGCTCGATCACGGTCTTCCCGACCCGGACCGGGGTGCCGAGGGGTACGCGGACAGCGGTGGTGACTTTCGCACGATCGAGATAGGTCCCGTTGGTGGAACCCAGGTCCTCGACGTACCAGTCGGAGCCACGTGGCGAGAGCCGGGCGTGGCGGGTGGAGGCGTAGTCGTCGGTGAGCACGAGCGTCGAATCGTCGGCACGTCCGATCAGCACCGGCTGGGTGCCCAGCGAGATGCGGGT
The DNA here is from genome assembly GCF_015865005.1 of Rhodococcus sp. CX. Classification (NCBI taxonomy): domain Bacteria; kingdom Bacillati; phylum Actinomycetota; class Actinomycetes; order Mycobacteriales; family Nocardiaceae; genus Rhodococcus; species Rhodococcus sp. CX. Next base: position 31,185 of record NZ_JADZGH010000272.1, on the reverse strand, counting down.
GCCGGCGAGCGCACCCTGTGTCACCACCAGGTACTTCGCCGTCTTGTTGCGACTCAGCGACGGCAGCACCGACTGCTTGCCCGAATAGCGAGGCAGCGGCCGGGCGGCGCCGGCGTAGATGTCCGAGCGCAGTGTGCGCAGAACAGCCCAGATGAACAGCCACAGCAGGAGGAGGAAACCCGCCCGGGTCAGCTGCAGAATCAGCCCCTGCACGGCTCATCCTCCTTCGGCATGATCGACCGGCGCACTCGCATCCGGTGTGCTGAGGTCACCCACAATACGGACTGTGTACGACTCGACGCATCGTCCGACGCGTCGGCTACGCGTCGGACAGGTCTCGAGTCGGGTCCGATTCGGTGTCGAATCCCGTTCAGAGGATGCGGACCAGGATCTCCGAGTGACCGGCACGGACCACATCGCCGTCGGCGAGCTGCCAGTCCTGCACCGGCGCGCCGTTGACGGTGGTGCCGTTGGTGGAACCGAGATCGGACAGCATCGCGACCGCGCCGTCCCAGCGGATGTCGATATGGCGACGTGACACGCCGGTATCCGGGAGCCGGAACTGGGCGTCCTGGCCGCGGCCGATGATGTTGCTGCCTTCGCGGAGCTGGTAGTAGCGGCCGCTGCCGTCCTCGAGCTGGAGGGTCGCGGTCAGCACACGACCCGCGGGGGCACCGGCCGGCGGGTAGGCGGC
>NZ_JADZGH010000272.1:30214-30481 GCF_015865005.1 Rhodococcus sp. CX | reverse complement strand
GCGTAACCCGGGTCTGCGTAGCCCTGGTTGCCGTAGGCCTGCTGGCCGTACGGCTGCGGCTGGTAGGCCTGGTCGGCGTAGCCCTGGTCGTAGCTACCGGGCTGGCCGTAGCCGTTCTGGTAACGGTTGTCGCCGTAGGGCTGCTGGTAGTCGCGGCCGTACTCCTGGCTGTAGGCCTGCTGCTGGTCGTAGCCGCCACCGTAGTTGCGGTCGTCGTAGCCGCCCTGCTGGCCGTAACCCTGCTGGTCGTAACCCTGACCCTGATCC
>NZ_JADZGH010000272.1:28665-30204 GCF_015865005.1 Rhodococcus sp. CX | reverse complement strand
CGCCCTGCTGGCCGTAACCCTGCTGGTCGTAGCCCTGATCGGCGTAACCCTGGTCGTAACCCGCGGCACCGGCGGGCTGGCCGTAGCCGCCCTGCTGGCCGTAACCCTGCGCGTAGCGCTGCTCCTGACCGACGTGCGCGTGACCGTTGCGCGCGTACTGCGGCTCCGCGCGATCGGCGGGCTCGCGGCCGGGTTCGTAGCCGGGGTTTTGCGTCATGGGGGCAACTCCTGGGTCGGGTTTCACGGTCGGGCGATTCTGGGGCGAACGCGAGGCCGGGGCGCGCGCCGGTGAGCGCCCGGTATCGGGATCGACCGAGCCGCGAGTGCGGTACTGCCCTGTGTGCAGCGCCGACGACGACTCGAAGGCAACATTGATCTCACCGTAGGTCTGCCACCCTTGTTCGCGAATGAAGTCCTCAAGGTGACGGGAGAATGCCTTCACCGTCAAGTCCCTGTCTGCTGCCAGGGCCTCATGATCGGATTCGCTGATGGTGATGACGTACTTGTTCGGTGCGAGCATGAGCCCACGATCGAGCTGCTGGACACCATCCGTCGCTTCCTGTTGAAGCGCGGCTTCGACCTCTTGGGGGACCACACCGCCTCCGAAGACGCGCGCGAACGCGTCGCCGATTGCGGCTTGAAGCTTGCGTTCGAAACGCTGCGCGATACCCATGGCGGCCCCCTTCCCAGGTCTGTGCGTGTCGCGATGCAGTTCTCGCCCCTGCATGGTATCGACTTTTCGTCCGATCCGGCTCGGAGGATCGTGAGCGATTGTCCAACTCGGTACCGAACCCTGTCGTTGGACCCCGAGAAACCCGCCTTGACCAGGCGAATCGTTATATCCGGGGATGATGTGTTACTGTTCTCCAGTCGCTCGGGCGAGTGGCGGAATGGCAGACGCGCTGGCTTCAGGTGCCAGTGTCCTTCGGGACGTGGGGGTTCAAGTCCCCCTTCGCCCACAGAGAGCAGTTCCACGAACTGCACAGAACGAGGTCACGAACTCGAAAGAGGTCGTGACCTCGTTTTCGTATGTGCGGTCGATAGCGGCTCGATTCCGATCGGCCGTTCGATATCGATCCGGCAATCGACGCGGTGAGTGCGAATTCGCTCACGCTGCAGTGTGGGCGAATTCCGAATCGCGCCGTGGATCGAGCGCGACAGCAATTGCGGGTCGGTGTCACCTCGTCGTCAGGTCGAACGCCAGCAGAGAGGGGCGCAGATAGTCCGTCGGATCGACGAGCATGCGCACCTCGGGTGAATTCGGCAGGCTCGCCACCGCCTCGCGCAACCGCGGCTCGTACGCGGCGGCGGGCGCGGAGACGGGTGGGAGCCAGTTGTCGTGATGAGAGGGAACGAATACGGACGGGCGCAGCGCCCGGATGTAGTCGAGCGTGTCGCCGAGGCCGTTCGTGTACTGGTTGTAGCCCTGGATCGACCCGATCTGCACCGATGAGGCGGGCAACTGCCGCAGGGTGTCGAGGACCTGCGGTGCGTCTGTGACGAGCGGCCCCGAACTGTCGTGCCAGGTGAGCACGAAGC
>NZ_JADZGH010000272.1:9200-28655 GCF_015865005.1 Rhodococcus sp. CX | reverse complement strand
CGGCGTGGTCCGCCAGGTGCTGCAGATCCTGGAGCGTCGGGGGGTGCTCGACGGTCGGCGTGAAGTCGGGCGCGAGGACGAGCGGGGCCTGCTCGCCCCGGGGTGCGCGCAGTCCGGAGTGCAGGTGCCGCACCGCGCGCACGGTCACACCGCCCAGCGTGAATTCGGTCCGATCCAGGGACAACGGATGCGTCCGCAGGTCCGTGGCGGCCTGCTCGTCGAGTTCCCGGCAGTGCTCCTCGGTGCCGACGATCGTCGCGCCGGACAGTGACGCGATCTCGGTTGCGTCGGCGGCATGGTCGAAGTGTCCGTGCCCGATGAAGATGTGGCTCGGCGCCAACGCTGCCAGTTCGGTGGGGCTCGTCGGCACACGATTCGAGAACTCCCCGCGAGGCACCCACGCGTCCAGAAGGAAGACGTCCCCGGCGATCGCCGTCGCGAAGCTCGTCACCCCGAACCACGAGAGGATCACCTTGTCGGGATCCACTCCTCCGGTGCGCGGGTCGACGTGCTCGGCTCCGAAGAATCGTTGGCGGGCAGCGATCGTCGGGTTCGCATTCGGCTCGGCAGAGGCCACCGGCCGCGCCGGGGTCACGACGGCGACGGCTGCGGCGGCCGCCGCAGCCACGAAGGTCCGGCGGCTGATCGCATACGAGGACATGGGCGCAGTCTAGGGCGACAGCGATCCTGATCCGAGAATCCACGCGGTGAATGCGAATTCGCTCATGCAACAACGTGAGCGGTTTCCGAATCGCGTCGTGGATCGGGACGAGCCAACCGAACGCAGGCCTCGCGCTACCGGGCCGCGACCGCGGTGCGCATGACCTCGAGGGCCTCCTCCTCATGAACCGGTCCGACGACGGTGACTTCCGCATCGGTCGCCGCGACGACGTCTGCGCAACCGAGGGTGAAATGTGGTCCCTCGGGGAGGATGGTCGAGAACCCTTCGGTCGACGCGGCGAACACGATCCGGGTGGTACCGGCCCAGACGCACGCTGCGGCGCACATGGGACACGGTTCGCCGCTCGCGTACATCGTGGCGCCGGCGAATCGGTCGACGTGCCCGTCGGCGGTTGCCCGGCGGATCGCGACGAGTTCGGCATGTGCGGTGATGTCGCCGGAGGAGGCGACTTCGTTGAGACCTTCGGCGAGCACCTCACCGGTGGCTGCGACCAGGACGGCGCCGAACGGGCGGTTGCCCGACACTGCTGCTTCTGCGGCGAGTTCGAGGCTGCGTGCGAGGAAGCGGGACTCGGGTGCGGGAACGGTCATGCGCTCATCTCTACTCTGGTTCCGATGTCGGCGGCGAGTGCGGCGTCGACGAGGATGCGGGCGGTCACGAGATCCTGCAGGCCGATGCCTACTGAGTTGAAGAGGGTGATGTCCTCGTCGCTGCGCCGACCGAGTCCGGGATCGAGGACGACGTCGCCGAGCTCGACGGCCACCGCGTCCTCGGTGAGATGTCCTTCGCCGATGGCGAGCAGGACGTCACCGGACTTCGTCAGTGCGGTGGGGCGACTGTCGACGACGAGTCGGGCCGAACCCATTCCGACACCGTCGATCTCACGGTGATCGGCGCGCGGGGGTGCACCCACGGCGTTCAGGTGCAGGCCCGGCCGGAACCACGCGCCGTGGACGATCGGATCCTTCGACGGTGTCAGTGTGCAGACGATGTCGGCGGTTGACAGAACGTCGCGCGGCGATTCGGCGTGTTCGACGCGCAGGTCCAGATCGTGAACACGGCGGCGGAACTCGTCAATGGTCGCAGCGGAGCGGGACCAGACCGATACCTTGTCGATCGATCGGACGCGAGCGATCGCGCGAGTGTGTTCGACGGCGAGTGTGCCGGCACCGATCAAGCCCAGGGTCGTGCTCGAATCCCGTGCGAGGTGTGCGGTGGCGACGGCGCTCGCGGCGGCCGTGCGGACGGCGGTGATGAGCCTTCCGTCGAGGACCGCTTCGCATTCGCCGGTCCGATCCGACATCAGCAGGATGGTCGAGCGTTGGGTGGGTCGACCGGCGGCACGGTTGAACGGCATGTCGGACAGCACTTTCACCGAGCTGGCTCGCTGCCGGGTCGCGACTGCGGCCATCGGCAGGACCGTTCCCCCCTGTTCGAGGGGGAGGACCGCCGGTGCCGGATTGCATGCGGTGCCGGCGGACAGATCGGCGTGGGCGCGTTCGACGGCGTCGTAGACGGCGTGCCGGTCGATCAGGGCCTCGATGTCGGAATGGGTGAGGACGAGGGTCATCTGTTTGTCCGCCTCTCGGATTGATGTTCAGACACGGCCGATGTAGGGGACGGTGAGGCAGGACGGTGCTTTCCGTCCACCCACGAAGCCGCTGACCGCGACGATCGCAATGAGGTAGGGCAGCATCACGAGCACGGCGTAGGGGATGTTCACCCCGATCGCGGGGAGCGCGAACTGCATTGCACGGGCGACACCGAAGAACAATGCAGCCCAGAGGATTCCGGATACCTTCCATCGACCGGCGATCACGGCCACGACGGCGAGGTAGCCCATGCCCGCAGTCATGTTCTCGCTGAACGAGCGGACCTCCGAGAGCGCGAGGTGAGCGCCGGCGAGGCCACCGGCTGCGGATGCGATGAGCACTCCCGCGACACGGATGCGGTTGACGGCGAGCCCGGTCCAGCCCGCAGACGTCGCGTCTTCACCGACGGCGTCGATCCTGATCCCGGGCATGGTGCGGCGGGAGAAGATCACTGCCAGTGCGGCGATGACCGCCAGGCAGAAGTAGCCGAGGAGGGTTTGCCCGAACACCGCGGGCCCGATGATCGGCAGGTCGCTCAGGACCGGAACCCGGACGTCGGCGAAGGCGGGCACGTTCTGGCCCTTTCCGGCGTCGAGCAGGACCCGCGCCCCGAAGGTGGTGAGGCCGAGGGCGAGTGCGTTGGCCGCGACACCGACGACGATCTGGTCGGCACGGAGCCGCACGCTCAGCAGTGCCTGGGCGAGACCGAAGATCAGGCCCGCGACGACGCCGGCGACCGCACCGAGCACTGCCGATCCGGTGCTGACCGAGGCGAGCACGCCGGCGAACGCTCCGGTGAGCATCATTCCTTCCATGCTCAGGTTGAGCACCCCGGCGCGTTCGGAGATCGATTCGCCGGTGGCTGCGAGCAGTAGGGGTATGGCGAATGCCACTCCGCCGGTGAATACTTCGGTGATCATTGCGGTGTTCATACGAGCACCTCCCTGGCGGGGGCTTCGGTGTGGACCTCGGGACGGGATTTGCGTTGCGGCTTGGAGGTACTCGTCCACCATGCGGCACCGGCGATGAGGATGATCAGCAGGCTCTGGACGACGGTGATCGTGGACGCGGGTACTCCGGCGGCGAGTTGGAGGTTGATACCGCCGGAGACCAGGAAGCCGAACAGTGTGGAGACCGCGATGACGGCGGTCATCGATCCCCGAGCGAGGAGTCCGACGACCAGTCCGCTGAACCCGAATCCGGAGGAGAATCCGTCGGCGAGGACGAACGGTGCGGAGGCGACGAGCAGTCCTCCGGCCAGCCCGGAGAAACCGCCCGCCGCGGCGAGCCCGAGGAACGCGGTGCGATCGACGGGGACGCCGAATCGGGCCGAAGCGGTGCCGGACAGTCCCACGCTCCGCAGCCGAAGTCCGGTGATCGTGTGGCGCAACATGATTCCCACTGCGATCACCGAGATCACGGCGATCACGATCGCGATCGTGGCCGGGTTCCTGTCCAGGCCCAGCAACGGAAGGCGCGCCGAGACTGCCAGCGGTTCGGACTGGGGCAGGGTCTCCGAGGACGTCATCGGCTGGCGCAACAGCGACGGTTCCTGGACCATCAGCACCACCAATGCCAGGCCGACGAAGTTCAGCAGCAGGGTGGTGATGATCTCGCTGGTGCCGCGGCGGATCCGCAGCCAGGCCGCGATTCCCGCCCAAGCCGCACCTGCGAGGACGGCGGCGAGCAGAGCAGCGGCGAGACCGAGGGGGACCGGCACCGAATCGGGGATCGAGACCCCGACTGCGGTGGCGGCGATACCGCCCAGGCAGATCTGGCCTTCACCACCGACGTTGACGAGCCCGGCCCGGTAGGCGACGGTGAATCCGGCTGCCACCAGCATCAGGAGCGCGGCGTTGTTGAGCGAGGTTCCGATCGCGAACGGCGATCCCAAGGTTCCGTCGACGAGCGCGTCGACGACCGTTCCGGGGTCGGCTCCGGCGGTGGCAGCCAGAGCCAGACCCGCGACGGCCGATACGACCAGGGCGCCGAGGGCGATCACCAGCGGGTGGCGCAGGTGCAGATGTTGTATCGGCGGCAGGAGGCGCAGCCGCGGGCCGCGGTCGGATGTGATGGAGGTGGTCATGCGGGGACTCCGGTCATGAGGCTGCCGATATCGGTTGCGGCAGTGGGTGAGTCGGTGCGCACAGATCCCAGTAGTGCGCCGCGATAGGCCACGACGATCCGGTCGCACACGGTCAGCAGTTCGTCGATTTCGCTGGATGTGATCAGGACCGCGGCACCGTTGTCGGCCGCGTCGCGCAATCGGTCGAGCACGAACGCGACTGCACCGGCGTCCAGGCCCCGGGTGGGTTGCGCGGCGACAACGACACGCAATCCGGCAGTGGACAATTCGCGGGCAAGGACGACCTTCTGCTGGTTGCCGCCGGACAGTGAACCGATCGGCGCGTCCGGATCCGAGGCCCTGATCGAGTACTCGGCAATCGCGGCGGCGGCGTCGGCGCGCATCCGGTTCCGATCGAGCAGCCCGCACCGGCGGTACTGCCGCAGTCGGGGCATCGCGAGGTTCTCGGCGATCGACAGGTCGGCGATCATTCCTTCGGCGTGCCGGTCCTCGGGAATCACCGCCATGCCCGCGGCGGTCCGTTGCGCCGGCGATGCATCGGTGATATCCGTGCCGTCCAGGGTCACCGTGCCGCTGTCGGCGGTCAGCGACCCTGACAGCACGGCGGTCAGTTCGGACTGTCCGTTGCCCTCGACGCCTGCGATACCTACGATCTCGCCGCGTCCGATGCCCAACTCCACGTCCGACAGTGCGGTACTGCCGTCCGGGCGGGTCACGTCGAGACCGCTCACCCGCAGGACGGCATCGGCGTCGCTGTGGGTATCGCGGCGCCGTCGTAGGCCGGCGGCGGGGTCGATCGGTTCCTTGTCGCCCAGCATCAGTTTCAGCAGCGAGGACAGCGGCACGTCGGCGAGCCGTCCTCCACCGACGACGGTGCCTCCGCGCAGGACGGTGGCCTCGTCGGCGGCGCGGGCGACTTCACCGAGCTTGTGGGTGATGAGGACGACCGACTTGCCGTCCGCGGCAAGGGCGGCGCACGTGGCGATCAGTGCGTCGATCTCGGAGGGATCGAGCACTGCGGTCGGTTCGTCGAGCAGGATCAGCCGTGGGTCACGCAGCAGGGCCTTGACGATCTCCACTCGCTGGCGGGCCCCGACGGTCAGCTCGCCGACCGTGGCCTTCGGGTCGACACTCAGACCGTAGTTGTCTGCGATGCGGTCGAGGTCGTCCGACAGCCGGCCCCGCGGCGGACGGAAGCCGTCGCGCCCCAGCAGCAGATTGTCGGCGACGGTCATCGTGGGGATCAGCGAGAAGTGCTGATGCACCATCGCGACCCCTGCCTGCAGAGCGTCCGACGGATTGCGTGGCCGGTAGTCGGCGCCGGCCAGGGTCATGCTGCCGGTATCGGGAGAGACGGTGCCGTAGACGGTGTTGCACAGGGTCGATTTCCCGGCACCGTTCTCTCCCAGAATGCAGTGCACGGAACCAGGTTTCACGGTCAGTGTCACCGCGTCCAGGGCGCGCACCGAGCCGAACGATTTCCCGATCCCGTTCATCGACAGCAGCGCGGTGGTGGTGGTCATCGTCATCGCCTCTCGTTCGGCTTCCGGCCGTCAGTAGGGCTGGACCGCGCCGGAGACGATCGCCGCCTCCGCATCGGACAATGCCCGGGCGACAGCCGGATCGGTCGAGCACACGATGAATTCGCTGCCGCCCTTGTCGGTCGTCACGCCGAACGGAACCTGCGCGGCCGTCCACGTGCCGTCGAGCACCGAGGACACCGCGTACTCGATTTCGGTGCCGATATCGGTGCGCACGAAGCCGGCGTAGACGGTGTTCGCGCAGTCACCCGGGATGGGCCCGCCGTTGAAACGGTTGCCCGATTCCCGCGCGGCCTGCTCGATGCCCTGCTTGCCGAGGTTGACGATCTGACCCAGTACGTCGGCACCACCGGCATAGGCGGCACCGGCGGCCTGCTTGGCCTTGGCCGGGTCGTTGAAGTCACCCACGTACTGCGGTGCGAGGACCTTGACGTCCGGCCGGACGAACCGAGCGCCGTTACCGAATGCGCTGGCGGCGTTCACGATCGCCGGAAGTTCCACCCCGCCGACGAACCCGGCCGTCCCGTTCTTCGACGACATGGCGGCGACGGCACCGGACAGGAATTCGGCCTCGGCCTGCTGCGGGTCGTAGTAGGCCAGGTTCGGCAACGGTTCGGCGTCGGCGGGCCCGCCGATCTCCACGAACTTGACGTCGGGGAACTGCGGGGCGACCGCGCGCAGGTCGGCGTCGGTCTGCCCACCGACCGAGATCACCAGATCGTTCTGGGAGGCGAAGCGCTGCAGCGCCTGCTGATAGTCGGCGGCGGCGACCTGCTCGACGTAACTGACGTCGATCCTGTCCCCGTATTCGGCCTGGATGCGTTCCACGCCTGCGAATCCCGACTGCATGAATCCCGTGTCGTTGATCGATCCGGGCAGGAAGACGCCGACGGACAGGACGTCGTCGGACGAGTCCGCGTCAGAAGTTCCGCACGCGCTCAGTCCCACTGTCAGAAGACCAGTGGCTGCGACGGACATGACCTTGGTGGCGGTGGTGACCTTCATAGGGCTTCTCCCGATTCATCGATGCCGATTAGCGGTATACCGTTACGAGAAGCGTGGTCCCGATCCATTTCTGTCAGATTGCGAGGCTGTAAGAATTCCATTACTGGTATACCGCTATTTTTCGGTGTCTATGCTGGTGACAGGCACGAAGAGGAAAGAGGTCGAACGTGACAACCGCAGTGGATGCAGCAAGCCGGAAGTCGCTACGGGACGTCGCCTATGACGAACTACGCTCCCGCATCATCGGCCTGGACCTCGCTCCGGGTACCCGTCTGATCGAGCGCGATCTTGCCGAGGAGCTGGCCGTCTCGCGCATTCCGCTGCGCGAAGCGATGCAGCGATTGGAACGGGACGGGCTGGTCGTCGTGGTGCCGCGCCAGGGTGCGATCGTCTCGCCGTTCACCGTCGACGACGTCCGGGACCTCTTCGACGTCCGCGAGAACCTCGAGGTTCTCGCAGCGCGACTGGCCGCCGAACGCGCCGACGAGGAGGGCCTGGCAGCTCTTGCCGCTCAACTGGATACAGCACGCGACGCGACCGAACGCGGCGACAAGGCTGCCATCGCCGCGGCGAACGCGAAGTTCCACGCCCTCATCGTCGATCTCGCCGCCAACCCGCTACTCGAATCGATCCTGCAACCGCTGGAAGCCCGGACACAGTGGCTGTTCCATCTGACCAAGGAGCGCGACGCCACGGTGCAATGCCGCGAACACGAGGAGCTGCTGGCCGCCATCGCCGACCACGACCCCGACCGGGCTGCCGAATCCGCTTTCCACCACGTGCATTCCGGACGCGAGGCCAGCCTGAGAATGGCCGCCGAATGGTCCGATGTCGACATCGACCCGGTACACCTCACCAAGGGCCGGCGACGCGGCGGCTCGTGACCATTTGGCGGGCCCACTACCGGTAAGGCGCTGGGACCTTCGCGATGAATCGGAGAAGGTGCTGGTCGGACCGGATCGACTATCCTTCAGCCGCTTCGAATTCGAGCTCGCCGAGCTGGCCGAGCCGGCTCTTGATTCGTTCGATGTCGACGGGTAACCGGCCGCTGCCGGCGAACGCGTCCAGCGGCGTGGTCGCGAGGAAAACGGTGGTGATGTCGCAGTCGTACAGCACGTCGACCACGTTGGCGAAGCGTTGCGCCGGCTCACGCCCTGTGGCTCGAAGGTCGGGCACTCCGCTGACGACCCAGGTACCGAATTGTCGTGCGAGGGCGAGGTAGTCGACCGGGGCCGTGGTGTTTTCGCACAGGTCGGCGAAGTCGACCCACAGGCACCCCTCCGCTGCGCGCAGGGCACGGACGGGATGCCCGGCCGGTGCGAGGACTGTGCGTTCGTCGGGAGTCGGCGAGCGCAGTCCCAGTCGGTCTCTCTGCTCCTGCGTGCCGGGGCTGACCCACCATCCGGCGGCGAAACCGGCCTCGTGACCGGAGGCGGTGCGGTAGTCCACAGGCCCGTCGACGGTGACGACGGTGAAGAACTGCTCGATCATCTCGATCGAGGGGATGAAGTCGTCGTGGAACAGCGGGTTGGGCATCAGGGATCGAGGCGGGTAGTTCGAAGTCAGGATCACCCGGATCTGCCGATCGAGAAGGGCGGGCAGGAGACGGGCGATGAACTTGCCGTCCGCGGGGTCGTGGACGTGGAACTCGTCGAAGCACACGAGATCCACCCGGCCCAACAGCTCGTCCAGAGCAGCGGCAAGGTTGTTGCGGTGCCGTCGGATGCCCAGATGCAGGTCGCGGAAGAACTCGTGGAAGTGAACCCGCATCTTCCGGTCGGTCGGCAGCGCGGCGAAGTACGTCGCCATCAGCCAGCTCTTGCCCCGTCCGACGGGACCCCACAGATACAGATTCCGATCGCCGGCGGCGAGGGCGGCCGCGGTCTCCAGCTGCGATCCGTCGAGGGTGAATCCCAGATCTTGTGCAGCGGTATCGAATGCAGCGCCGTCTACGAGCAGTGAACGACGTGGCGGTGACGTTCTGCGAGTCCGACGCATGGCTCGAAACTCTAGCATCGTAGAGTTTCGGGGAATGGAGGTGGATATGGCTGAACGTCGCTCCCGTCGAGAGCTGATCTGCGAGGCCGCGTTGGACCTGGCTGCCGAGGGTGGCAACCATGCGCTCACGCACCAGGGCATCGATGCACGCCTCGGTCTGGCCCGGGGCTCGACGTCGTACTACTACCGCACCCGTCACGCCCTGGTGTCCGCCGCGATCGCGCACCTGGCGCGCCGGTCCCGGGAACACTTCGACAGCGCCGCCTCCATCGTCCGGCCGCCCACCATCGAAGCGGCCGGGAACCTGATCGCGGACCAGCTCGAAACGCTGGTGACGGACCGACACAGGGACGTCCTTGCCCGATACGCGCTCGTCGTCGACGCGGCCGCCGACGACGAGCTGAGGACAGGTCTGGCGTCGTGCCTCTTCTCGCTTCCCGCCGCGACCGCACTGATGGATGCCCTCGGCGCGTCCCAACCCCCGGATGCCGCGCGCGACCTCATCAGTCTGCTCGAAGGGATGGTGTTCGATTTCGCGTTCGGGACAAGGGTTCTCGCACCAGGTGATTCGTTCGCCGAGCATCGCGAGTCGCTGCGGACCACGATCCGCCTGTGGATAGGCACTCTCGTTACGAGCCGATGACATCCGCGTTCGAGGTCACTCGGAAGGCGGGCTATCGACCGAGAATGCTGCGGCGTGCCCGGGCCCGTAAAGGGGCTTCGAGCCTGCTCGAGACGAAACTACCCCGGATCGTATCCGGGAACAGGGACGTATGGCTCGCGAGTCCACCGCCCGGTGCCCCGGCCCGACGTAAGCTCGAAAACGGACGGAAGTCCGAACCGTGCAGAGCTGCACTCGGAGGTCAGGACCGAAGTAGACGATGGCCGATACAGATCCCTTCGCGACGCAACGTGGCGTGGCCGGAACGGTCTCCGCGGAGCTGGAGGACGTCGGTTTCGAGGATCCGCAAGAGGTCGGCCGCGGCGGGTTCGGCGTGGTCTACCGGTGCACTCAGCCTTCGCTGGACCGCGTCGTCGCGGTGAAGGTCCTCACGGCCGATCTGGACGAGGACAACCGCGCCCGATTCCTGCGTGAGCAGCGCGCCGCCGGCCGCTTGACCGGTCACCCCAACATCGTCAACATCCTGCAGGCCGGCATCACCGCCAACGGCCGGCCCTTCATCGTGATGCCCTTCGAATCCCAGGGCTCGCTCGAGACGCGGATTCGCCGGCAGGGCCCGCTCCCGCTGGAGGACGTCCTGCGGATCGGGGTCAAGATGGCCGGCGCGCTCGAGGCGGCCCACGCTGTCGGCATCATTCATCGCGATGTGAAGCCCGCGAACATCCTGTTCACGGACTACGGCGAGCCGGCGTTGACGGACTTCGGTATCGCTCACGTCGCGGGTGAGTTCCAGACTGCCGTCGGGGTGCTCACGGGTTCGCCGGCGTTCACTGCACCGGAGGTGTTCAACGGTGCGCCACCGAGCACCGCTGCCGACGTCTACGGGCTCGGGGCCACCCTGTTCGCGGCGGCCACCGGTCACGCCGCGTTCGAACGTCGCAGCGGTGAGCAGGTGGTCGCGCAGTTCGTGCGGATCGCCACGGAGCCGGTCCCGGATCCTCGTGACCACGGGGTCGCCGCCGACGTCAGTGCTCTGATCGGGGCCGCAATGGCCGGCGACCCGAACGACCGCCCGTCCGTGGTCGAGCTGGGGGACAGGCTTCGCGAGGCGCAACGATCACACGGATTCTCCGTGGACGACATGACCGCGAGCGCGGGTGCCGGAGTTCCTGCCTACGCCTCGAGCACGGCGGGAGAGGCCACCCGGCCACCGACGGCGCGGACCGGCCGCACGCGAGACCTTCCGCTGGAGCTGACGAGCTTCGTCGACCGCCGCGAAGAGTTGGCGAAGGCCAAGAACCTCCTGGCGACCGCCCGTCTGGTGACGCTGGTCGGGGTCGGTGGGGTAGGCAAGACCCGTCTCGCGTTGAGAATCGCCCATCAGATGCGCGTCGCGTTCGCCGACGGTGTGTTCCTCGTTGAACTGGCCGAGCTGCAGGACGAATCCCTCCTGGTCGACGTGGTCGCCGGTGAAGGTGGTCCTCGAGAACTACCTCGCGAAGCGGGAGGTGCTGCTCGTCCTCGACAACTGTGAGCATCTGATCGACGCGGTCGCGCATCTCGCGGAGTCGCTGCTGCGCGCCGGACCGGGATTGCGGATCCTCGCGACCAGTCGTGAGCGGATCGGCATCGGCGGCGAGGTGGTGCTGCCGCTGGCGCCGCTGCCGGTCCCCGATCTCGAGAATCTACCGGCACGAGGACACCGCAACGACGCGATGACGCTGTTCGTCGAGCGGGCCGCCGCGGCGGTGCCCGGCTTCGTGGCCGGTGACGACGACGCGGTCACGATCGCCAAGATCTGCCGTCGTCTCGAAGGCCTGCCGCTGTCGATCGAACTCGCCGCCGCCGGGCTGCGGGCGATATCGCCGGAGCAGGTGTTGCAGCGGCTCACCGACCGCTACGCGCTGCTCACCCGGGGTAGCAGGGATGCACCCGAACGACAACAGACGCTGAGGATGTGCGTCGACTGGAGCTACGAACTGTGCACTCCGCTGGAACAGCGGATGTGGGCGCGTCTGTCGGTGTTCGTCGGAGGGTTCGAACTCGATGCCGCCGAGCACATCTGCGGCTCGGAGTTCTCCGCAGAGGATGTCTTCGACGCGGTGTCCAACCTCGTCGACAAGTCGATCCTGATCCGCGAGCAATCCGGTCCGGTCGCGCGGTTCCGGATGCTCGAGACGATCCGGGAATACGGACAGGAGAAGGCATCCGAGGCAGGTGACCTCGCGGATCTGCGGCGGGCGTATCGCGAGTGGTACGAGCAGCTGGCGCGGGACGCGGAGGCCGACTGGATCGGCCCGCGACAGCTCGATTGGATGAAGCGGCTCACCACGGAACTGGCCAACATACGGCAGGCGCTGGACTTCTGCGCCTCCGACGACCCCGAGGCCGGGGTCCGGATGGCGGGGGCGTTGTTCCCCTATTGGTTTTCGCGGAGTCTCATCGGCGAGTGCGGTCGCTGGTGCCACCGGATGCTGGAACAGGCGGTGGCGAAGCCGAGCGTCGACCGGGCGAAGGCGGCATTCGTGGAAAGCGCGATGGCCGGGTTGCAGGGCGACTCGAAGGCTTCGGCGGTCGTGATGCGGAACGAGCGCGCGTTGGCGGAAGGGACGACGGACCCCCTGCTGCTGGCGTATCTCGATCTCGGCGACGCCTACGGCACCCTGTTCAGTGGTGACCTTCAGCGCACGTGCGAATGGTTCGAAGGCGCATTGTCGACCTTCACGGATCTGAACGATGTCCTCTACCAAGTGGTTCCCCGCATCGGCATGGGACTCGCCTACGAAATCGTCGGTCGGACCGACCTGGCGATCAGCTGCTACGAGCGTGCCCTCGAGATCACCGAGGCTCGCGGTGAGTCCGTACACAGATCGTATGCGCAGTGGGCACTGGCGGTCGTGGTGTGGCGTCAGGGTGACCGTGACCGTGCGGAACAGCTTCTGCAGCAATCACTTCTGATTGCGCGCAAGTACACGCCGCGGCTCAACATCAGTTTGGTCCTTCAGGTGCTCTCCTGGATCGCAATGGCGGATCGCAATGCCGAACGCGCGGTGGTCCTGGCCGCGGCCGCCGACCACCTGAGCCAGTCGATCGGAAGTCCGTCCGTGGTTGTGCCCGGTCTTGCCGAGAACCACGAAATGACTCTGCGCGCCGCGCGTGATGCGCTGAGTTCGAGGGCATTCGAGGCCGCTCGCCGGAAGGGCGAAGCGCTCGGCGTCACCGGCGCGGTCGCGTATGCGCTCGGGGAAGACTCCGGCGGATCCGAGTCGAAGTCTCCCCTCGCAAGTGCCCCGACGAAGCGGGAACTCGAGGTCGCCGGGCTGGTCGCCGAGGGCCTGACGAACAGGGAGATCGCGGAGCGTCTGACGATCTCGCTCCGAACCGCGCAGGGACACGTCGAGCGTCTTCTGGGGAAGCTCGGATTCACCAGACGTTCCCAGATCGCGGTGTGGTTCACCGAGCAACGCGACTCCGGCGAGTGAGCGGGAGTTTTCCCGGCGACGCGAACGCGTGTTCGAGTTGACCCTCGACGCCACCCGTGGGACCATCCCTGCACCGGCCTGAAAACAGGTCGACCCCGGAAGGTGCTACCAACACCGACCGGGGTCTGGGCACACGACAGTAGGAGCTGTCATGCACCGTACGGTGGATTCTATCCACACGCCCCGCAGAGGCGTGCACGAGCAACGAGCCGCGAGTGCCTTCCGCGCCGGCCCGCACATCACCTGGCCACCAGGTTCACATCCGACGTCCTGAGCACGCAGCCCCTCGATCCCGCGACCCGCGGTCCGATCGAGGGGCTCGAGTTGTTTTCCGTCTGCCTCGGTGCGGGCACGGGCCGTTCCGGTGACCGTGGCACATCGGGCGGGCGTCGTCGCTCGTCTCCCAGAGTCCGACGTCAGCGCATCGACGCTGCGAAACCGGGTGCCATTCCCGTGTTTCGAAACCGACTGGGCGCCAGTAACCCTCGTCTCCACAGCTGGTGGTGGAGCACCCGATCGTGAGGGTCGACACGAACGACCGGGTCCAGTACCTGCCGCACGTCCGCCGCGACGTGGGGCTACGAGTGCTGGCCGAGACGGTCTATCGGGGCATGGCGACCGGGCAGCGTTGGGGAAGGGGCCGGAGCAAGCTCAGGGACCCGTAGGGTCTCCGATCGGTCAGAGGCAGCCGCCCGCAGGGCGTCCGTCGATCTCCGGTTGTTCGAGCTCGGTCTGCTCACTGCAGCATTCGGGGACCGAGTTGGTGGGTGAGTTCGAGAGCCAGCATGAGTGCCAGTCGGTGTTCGCCGGGGTGGTGGCCGAGCAGTTCGGTTGCGCGGGCGACTCGCTGCAGGACGGTGTTGCGGTGCGTGTGCAGGCGAACCGCCGTCCGCGGGGCGTTGTCGGCTTCCTCGAGGTAGATCCGCAGGGTTTCGCGGAGGCGGGCGGCCGCGGGTGTGTCCGCCGCCAGAGTTCCGAGCGTGCTGGTGACGAATTCCGTTGCGCGGTCCGGATCCTGGGCGGTCAACGCGGTGACTTCCAGGTCCCGATACAGCGCGAGCCGGGCGCCGCCGGGGTGACCGGCCAGCAGCCGCTGTATGGACACCGCGGCCGCATGCGATCGGCGGAATCCGGTGATGCCGGGTCGGGTGGGGCCCACCGCGACGCGGATGTGGGATTGCGCGTGCGCGAGGGCGTTTCGCATCGCCTCGTACGAGACGTCGGACTCGGTACCCAGCCACGCCCACAGGGCGGAGGTTCCCGCGGGGAGGGTGAGGGGACCGCGAGCACCGACGGCACGCGCCAGGATGGTGGCAGCCGACTCCAGCGCTCCTTGGGCTTCGCCGACCGGTTGGGACCACAGCACCAGCGCGGTGTGACGACGGGAGAGGTCGTAGCCGAGTCGTTCGCTCGCCCGGGAACCGTCGATCGGTGCACCGTCGAGGATCAGCCGGACCGTCTCGGTGCGGCGTGCGAGAGCGCCCCCGAGTACCTGTTCCCGCTCCCGTTGTGCTTCGGCGAGGACGCAGGCCACGACATGGTCGACGTACTCGAATACGCGTTGCGAGGAGGCATTCAGCAGGTCCATCAGCAGAGGGCTCGCCGGAACGAGCGCGGCGGCGAGTTTCATGTAGCGTTGCCAGGCGACGTTCTGCCCGCGACGGTAGGCCTGGAAGATCACGTCGAATTCGATGCCGCGTCGAGCAACGGTGCGGGCGATGTCGAGCGCTTCGGGCGGGACGTCGATCGGTGCGGTTCCACCTTCCCGTCGGGTGAGGGTTGTGAGCAGACGCAGCGCGTTCGCGCGGTTGCTCGCCGACATGTCCGCTGCGATCGCGGCATCTGTACCCAGTGCGGGGGTCAGGTCGACCACGGCGGCGTCCATCGCCTCGACCAGTTGGTCGAGTTCGGCGAGCATCGCCTCGGCCACCGCACCCATCAGGTCGATGACCTCGGGGGATTCCCCGGTCATGAGCATATTGTGCCATCGCACATATCGAACCGGAAGGTCTGAGCGTAGGCACATTCCTCTCGGATGGATCCGGCCGTAACGTGAAGTGCATCACGTTCGACAAGGAGGATCGATGAGGAGCACTCCCGCAGCGACGGCGAGCACCCACTTCGACGTATTGATCATCGGGGCCGGAATCTCAGGCATCGGCGCTGCCTGCCATCTGAAGATGCGCCGCCCGGATACTACGTTCGCGATTCTGGAAGGCCGCGACACGATCGGTGGAACCTGGAGTCTGTTCCGGTATCCGGGCATCCGTTCCGATTCGGACATGCCCAGTTTCGGTTTCGGCTTCAAGCCCTGGACGCACCGCAAGTCGATCGCCGACGGCCACATCATCATGGACTACCTGCAGGATGCGGTCGCCGAAAACGGTGTGGCGGAACACATCCGATTCGGCTACCGGGTACTGGAGGCGGAGTTCTCCTCCACGGAGGGACTGTGGACGGTGACGGCACGGCATTCCGGCACCGGAGCGCTGACCGAATTCACCGCGCGGTTCCTGTTCTCGGGAACCGGATACTACGACAACGAATCCGGGTTCACCCCGGAGTTCGCCGGTGTCGAGGACTTCGCCGGGACAGTGGTCCATCCGCAGCACTGGCCCGAGGACTTGGACTACGCGGGCAAGCGCGTGGTCGTGATCGGAAGCGGCGCAACGGCTGTGACCTTGATTCCCTCGATGGCGGCCGAAGCGGGCCACATCACCATGCTGCAACGCTCACCGAGCTATGTGCTCTCGCTCCCCGCCGAGGACGCGATCGCGAACACGTTGAACACGGTGCTCGGGCCCGAGCGTGCGTATCGAATCGTCCGGCGCAAGAACATCATGCTCAACCGTGGGATCTACAAGGCATGCATGCGCGCCCCGAAGCTGATGCGCAAGCTGTTGATCGCCAACGTGCGTCGACAGTTGCCCCGGCACTTCGATGTCGACACCCACTTCACCCCGCGGTACAACCCGTGGGAGCAGCGATTGTGCATGGTTCCCAACGGTGATCTGTTCAAGGCGATTTCGTCGGGGCAGGCATCGGTGGTCACCGACCGGATCGAACGATTCACCGAGACCGGAATCCGGCTGGAATCGGGCCGGGAATTGGCCGCCGACATCATCGTCACGGCCACCGGGCTGACCATGTCGCCCTTGGGTAAGATCGCGCTCGTCGTCGACGGAAAGCCGGTACATCTGCCGGACACCACCGTCTACAAGGCCATGATGCTCTCCGGGGTGCCCAACTTCGCGTTCGCCATGGGGTACACGAACATCGCCTGGACGCTCAAGGTCGATCTGGTCTGCGAGCACTTCTGCCGACTGCTCGACCACATGGATGCACAGGGACACACCGTCGTCGAACCCGTACTCGACGATCCCGACATGGAGCGGGTCCCCCTTCTCGACCTGAGTTCGGGCTACATCCAGCGCGGAGTCGCCGCGTTTCCGCGGGCAGGTACCCGTGGCCCGTGGACGGCGGAGATGGCCTACGAATCCGACGTCGAACGACTGCGCGTGGGCCCGGTCGAGGATCCCGCGTTGAAATTCACCTCCACTCGCTCGAGCGTGCTCGCAGGGTAGGGAGAAGGACGATGAGACACGAGCTGACGTTCACGAGCCACGGAATCACCTGTGCCGCCTGGCACCTACCGGCGAGCACCGACGTTCTTGCCGGTGAGGCGGGCCGGCCCTGCATCGTCCTGGGGCACGGCTTCGGCGGCACCCGCGACACCGGTCTGCTCGCCTTCGCCGAGGCTTTCGCAGCCGCCGGCATCGACGCCTTCGTGTTCGACTACCGCGGCTTCGGCGACTCCGCCGGGGAACCTCGTCAGGATGTCGCGTTCCGCCGGCAGCGGCAGGACTACCACGCGGCCGTCGACACTGCCCGCCACCTGCCCGGGGTCGATCCCGGCCGAATCGTGTTGTGGGGCACGTCCTACTCGGGCGGACACGTCGTCGCGGTCGCCGCCCAGGACCAGCGCGTCGCGGCGGTGGTGTCCATGAATCCGGCCACCGACGGACTCGCCGCCCTCGTACAGATCGCGCGCTACGCCGGGGTGGGCCGGCTCGTCCGTGCCACAGCGTACGGATTGCGCGATGTGGCGCGCGCCCTCACCGGCCGGTCGCCCTATCACGTGCCCGTCGTCGCGCAGCCCGGGTCGTCAGCGATCATCAGCACGCCGGGCGCCGAGGAGGCCTATCTCTCGATGGCCGGGCCCACTTGGCGCAACGAGGTCTGCGCACGCACGGGCCTGGAAGTCGGGCTGAACCGTCCGACCACCTACGCCTCCCGGCTGACGTGCCCGTTGCTGGTGCAGGTCGGCACCGACGATCGTGTCGCCCCGCCCGACGCCGCGCGCCGCACCGCACGCAAGGCCGGCAGGTGGGCGCAGCTGCGCGAGTACCCCGTCGATCACTTCGACTTCTACCAGGGCGAATGGCACCGGCGGGTGCTGGCCGATCAGCTCGACTTCCTCGCCCGCGTGCTCCGGCCCGAGAGGATCGCTCCCGCTCTATGAAAGCCTCCGCCGGCCTGCCGGCGTCGAACCGTACCGGTTGCGGCCACTGCGATGCGAGGTGCGACGAGGACTGTGCTCGCGGTGGGGGACGAACTCCGACGTCAACATGGCGTACGCCGCGGGTACGACGTACCGGGGTTCGAACAGGACGTAGCGACGACCTGCGGCGGCATGGAACTTGTGCAGGTATCGGTACAGCGATTCGAGAGCGATCACCGAGCTGCCCAGCCGCAGCGCGGTCCGCAGCGTCCGCTGTCGCACGCCGGTCCCGGTGCCGGCGAACAGTCGGGGAAACGGGGCGAAGGCCAACGACACCGACGTTCCACCGCGGCGGCGGACATGCTCGACGACATCGACGATCATGCGTTCGTCGGTGCCGTTGGGAGCCCGGGTGCTGCGCCACGGGACGTCCAGGCTCCACTCGTTTCCGTGGTGCGCGGTGCCGTATCGCTGGAACCCGACCGGGCGACCGTGCCGGTCACGCGCAACGACGATCATCATCCCCGGAAGCACACCGTCGAGCAGGTGGTCGAGAATCATCGAGAATCCCCGACGCTGATGTCCGCCGCGGGTCTCGGCGACGATCGCGAGCAACTGCCGGCGCAGTGCCGCGGAAACGTCTCGCTCGGAGAGGATCTCGGTACTCACCCCGGCGTTTCGGCTCCTCTGCACCGCCTGCCGCAGATTCCGGAATCGCCGTCCGTCGAGCGAGAATCGGGACACGTCCACGACGACATCGCACCCGATGTCCACCGCGCGTAGCGGCGAGTGTCCGTCCCGGTTCTGCCACAACCGTGCCGTGTGCTCGCTCGCCGCGAGAACCGCCACCCGCCAGCCTCGAGCCTCGGCGAAGGTGGTGAATCGCGTCGGCAGGTTGCCGAATGCCCGCGCATCACCGATCGGATCCCCGGAAACCACGGCGACGCCCGCGCGGGTTCGATAGGCGATCGCTGCGGTTCCGGAGGGGTCGAAGAAGTAGGACTTGGCGGAGTTCAGTGCGAACGGTGCCAGCGGATCACCCGCGGTCCGTTGTACGAGAGCCTCGATGCGGGGGTGTTCCTCGGGTTGCGGGACGCTGGGGACCGGCCACACGAGCACCCACCCGGACACCACGACCAGGACGAACCCCAGGTGAGGACGCCCCTCGGCACAGCCGAGATCTGCCAGGAGCAGACACACGATCGCGACGGTCACGTGCGTCGGAGTCAGCGGGCGGTGCAGAGTCGTCCCACATGCGGTGAGTCCCACCGCGATGACCACGGCGACCACCCATCCGGTGCCGGTCTCCGCTCGGGATGCCGAGACGCCGAACGCGACGATCCCGAGCAGATAGACGCCCAGCCCGGTGTGCTGGGCTGTCCTCTCCGCCCACGAGGCGGTCGGTTGCAGCGTCGTCACGAGTACTGCCTCGACGTCCGGCTTCGGTGAAACGGGAACTGCTCGATGATCTCCACGGTAGCCGTCCGCGCCGCGACCCATCGGGGAGTCTGCGACCTGCCCCTCTCAACCCGCCTCGGAACGTAACGGTCGGTCTGTACTCTCGATTGTCGGTACGCAGGGGTGCCGGCTCGACGAAAGACGAGGACTTCTCATGCTCACTCGAACCCTGGCTGTTGCTGCGATGGTCGTCGGCAGTGCTCTGATGGCGGCGACGGGTGCGTCGGCTGCCCCGGATGACGACCCGTACGGCTTCAACGCAGTTCGCGATCGGACCGACTACTTCGTCGCACCCCTCGACCCCGGTGCACTGTTCGGTGAGAACAGCTACAAGCCGATCATCCTGAGCCCCTACGGCGCTACGCGGAAGATCGAGTGCCGCGGCGACGGGCACTACGTCCAGATCCACGAGTGCGTTCAGTACGACACGAACAATGTCGCGCACGAACTTCGGTTGATTCCCAACCCGATCCGTCCGATCTACGTGT
>NZ_JADZGH010000272.1:7851-9092 GCF_015865005.1 Rhodococcus sp. CX | reverse complement strand
GTCCTGACCGCCACAAAGGCACACCGGCGGCGGAGCCGCACCTCAGCCGACGTAGCCGAGTTCCTTCAGCAGGGCCAAGCCCTGATCGGCCGTCTTGGTGGAGAACTGCATGAGCAGCCCGCGTGACTTGTCGACCACCTCGAATATCACGGTGGAGCTGTTCGGGATGTAGCCGACGATGCGGTTCCCGTCCGGCGACCCGATCGTGGTGTACGTGCCGGTCTTGTTGTCCCGCAACTCGATCAGGTGCGAACGCGCGTACCGGTCGTCCCGCCACGCGGTGACACCGAGATACTCGTTGGCCTTCATGCCGATCGTCTTGCCGAGGTTCGAGTTCACGTTGATCAGGCAACGCACCTGCAGTGCCGAGCTGTCGGGTGCGAAGCCGGACTTCTCACACGCCGTCGACGACGTGATCAGTTTCGCCGGCAGCAGAGTGGTCACGTCGTCGGTGGATTCACTGATGAACGTCGAATCCGCGGTGGCGGCCGGAGCGGAGCCGTCCAGCGGATCGGTGCTGTTGATCGCCACGGCGGCACCGGACTGCGGCGCGGCCGCGGCTGTGGAGCCCGTATCCGGGCGGGTGATGAAGAAGAACGCACCGGCAGCGACGAGTACCGCGGCGACCGCCGCACCCGCGATCGCCGGCGTCGTGCGCGACTTCCGCGGCGCGGCGGCGGCAGCGGACGACGGAGCGAAGGAAGCGCCGGGAATTCCGGGCGACGACGGTTTTCGGGTCGTCGAGGGTGGCGATCGGGCCGAGTTCGGCCAGGCGCCGGTGCACATACGGGATCCGGGAGGAGCCGCCCGTCAGATACAGCGCCTGCAACCGGCCGCGGTCGATCCCGGCCTCGCGCAGCACCGTCGCGGCCAGCTGCACCCCGCGGCCGATCTGCGGTTCGATCAGCTGCTCGAACTCCTCCCGGGTCAGGGTCAGGGTCAGGTCGGCGCCGTGGCCGGTCACCCGGATCGTCGCCGACGGGGCGTCGGAGAGCAGTTCCTTGGCGCGGCGGATCTGATCGTCGAGGGTGCGGCGGGCATCGAGCCCGGCGGGGCTGCGCAGCCACGCCACCAGCTGCGGGTTCTCGTCGGCCAGGTGCTGCTCGACCCAGCGCGAGATGGTGGCGTCGAGGTTCTTGCCGCCCAGGGCGGTGTCGCCGCCGGCGCGCAGCACCTCGAAGGTCCATTCGTCGGTGGCGGTGAGCACCGCGACGTCGCAGGTGCCGCCACCGAAGTCGAAG
>NZ_JADZGH010000272.1:7165-7756 GCF_015865005.1 Rhodococcus sp. CX | reverse complement strand
GCCAAGATCGTCAAGGGCTCGACCATCGCGGTGTTCGACTTCGGCGGCGGTGGCGGCCTCGCGCAGCACCGCCAGTTCGCGGCCGGACCAGGCCTCGGGGTGGGTGAGCACCACCTCGCCGGGTGGCTGGTTGTTGTGGGCGGTCAGGGCGCGGGTGTGCACGGTGCGCAGCACCGCGGCGATGGTCGCGGCGACCGGCAGGTGGTGGCCGCGTACCAGCATCGACCGGTCGGACACGTGGGCCTTGGGGGCGGCGACGAAGCCGGCGGGGTCGACGGTGGCCTGGTTGACGGCGACCTCGCCGGTGGCGATGCCGCCGTGCGGGTCGAGGTAGACCGAGGAGGGCATCAGGTTGCTGGTGTGGGTCAGCGGCAGGGATTCGACCCGGTCCGGGCCGATGCGGTGTGCGGCGGAGGTGTTGGAGGTGCCGAAGTCGACCGCCAGGACCCAACTCATCGTGTGCTTTTCCCCCTCGAGAATGTCCGGTTCGGGCCGGATGCCGTAATCGGGCGGCAGCCTATGGGACGCGGCGCCGCCGGCACCCGCGGGGCCCGCAGGTGCCGGCGGCGCCGGAAACGACAGCCCGATCAG
>NZ_JADZGH010000272.1:714-7155 GCF_015865005.1 Rhodococcus sp. CX | reverse complement strand
CGGTGTGCGGCGGAGGTGTTGGAGGTGCCGAAGTCGACCGCCAGGACCCAGCTCATCTTTCGCTTTCCCTCTCGGAGTTCTGATCTGCCACGCCCTGCCGGCGCGACAACCGTGCGGAGCCTATAGCGCGCCGGATGGCGTCCGCAGGATCGGTTGTCGCCCGCCGCTTATCGCTGCTGCGCGCAGCGCGACGGCGGAACCTTCACGGCCACCTCGACGAACCGCAGGATGTCCGGCCCGAGGCGCCACCCGGGTCGCACCGTCGCGTCGATCGTGTTCTCGTCGGCCGGTGAGGACGCCGGGACGAGCGAGACCGCGCGATGCAGCGTCGGATCGAACGCAATGCCGGGTGGTGCATCGAGACGTTCGACGCCGAGCGCGGCCAGACGCTCGACCGCTACGCCACGTTCCCGATCGTCGGCGGCCACATCCGCCGCCGCGATGAGATCGTCGATGTTCTCACCGGTCACCATGGTGTGTGCCCCTTTGCACTCGGGTCGGATCGGCTCAGGCCGGATCGACGATGCCGTCAGCGGACGTGTAGCTCTCGTCGGCCGTACCGTCACCGTCGGTGTCCCCGTAGACCACGCGGTTTCCGTCGGCGAGCTCGACCTCGACCGATTCCACGACGCCGTCACCGTTCAGGTCGTTCGCGGTCTGCACGACACCGTCCGGGGTGACTGTGGTCGACGACAGCTCGCCGTCCCGCGGTGCGTCGACCGTGCCGTAGCCGGTGTGGATCCGATCCTGCGCGTTCGGCGAGTCCGGGGACGGCACCGGAACGGAGCTCGGTTGCGGCGCAGCAGGTTCGGATCCGGGGAGGGACTCGGGCGAGCGCAGCTGGTCGGTCAGCGAACCCAGCGGAGGCGCGGATGGTTCGGATTCCGTTGCGGCCGTTCCGGGTTGCGTCCGCAGTCCCTCGGCCAGGGACCCCAGCGAGGCCGACGGCGGTACTGCCGGGATCGGATCGGAATCGGGCGGGACGGAAGAGCTTCCGGTGCCGGATGCGGTGTCGAGTGCGGACAGGTCCACGCCGAACGGATCGGTCGAAGCGGCCACGGGGAACTCCTCGGGTTCGGATGGGTCGGGGTGTCAAACCAGGTCGGAGTGGTCCCCGCCCGAGGACGCACCGGAATCGAACGCGCTGGTGTCGACGTAGTCGTCGGCGACTCCGTCACCGTCGAAGTCGACCGCACCGGTGTGCAGGTCCACCGTCGCGTCGACCGAACCGTCTGCGTTCAAATCGAAGACGGCTGCGTCGAAGGTGCCGTCACCGTCGATGTCGACGGCGTTGGCGTCGACGAGACCGTCGCCGTCGGTGTCCATCCCGATCAGATCGACGGTGCCGTCGGCATCGAGGTCGACGAGTCCGGTGTCGGCGATACCGTCGCCGTCGGTGTCGTACTCCTGGACGAGGGCGCCGTCGGGATCGGTGAACTCGTCGAGCAGGACCGGCCGGCCGGCGCCGAGGCTGTCGGTCGAGGTGGAGCCCGTGCTGACCGCGTTGCTGTTCGAGGCGGAGGCCGACGACGCGCTGTCGGACGAATCGGAGGCGGACGAGCGATTGCCGTAGGAGGAATCCGAGCCGGAGGCCGCCGAGGAACCGTAGGACGAGTCCGAGCTGGAGGAGCCGGAGGTCTCGTACCGCTCGTACCGCTCGTAGGACTCGTAGCTGGTCGAGCCTTCCTGAGCGGCCGAGGACGAGCCGTAGGAGGCGTCGCTGTCGAAGGACGAGTTGTTGCCGTAGGAGGAGTCCGAGCGGTCGCTCGTCGTGGACTGCGAGTCCTGGCGACTCGTGGTGCTCGAGCCGATGACGTCGGAGAAGGAGTCGCGGTTCGCCATGTCGGTGCTGCCTTTCGCTCGTCGGGTGTTGCAGATAGGAGGGGCCGAGCCGCGGGAAGGTTCCGGTGCAGCGCCGACTTTTTCGCCGCGACCGCGTTCGGGTGGGGAAACCGCAGCTGGCACCGGGTCGACGCAGTCGGGAATGTGACGCAGATCACCCCAAGGATCTTGGCGGTCGGATTGGTTCGCAACGGTCGGGAACATTCCGGATGTCCCGCGCATCGAACCCGAGACGTGAATGCGACCGCGTTCATCCGTACGACTGCACCAGGGTGTCCGTGCGGACCCTGCACCGCGGGGTCTCGTGTGGCATCGGGGAAAGGGGGGAGCGATGACCGGGAAACAGGATCCGTCGTTGTGGGAGATGCTCGGCCTGGATCGCAACGACACGATCCCCGTGTTGCTGGAGGAGTTGTGGGATCGCATCCTCGAGATCGCCACGGATCCGGACACTCCGGAAATCGGCCTCGATCTGATTCCCGACGACGACATCGACAACATCGGTGACGACGACCTCGGCGCCGACTCGATTCTGCTCGGCGACGACACCGACACGGACCCGCTCGGTCCGCACGGCGACTACGGCTGGACCGTCGTCGAAGACCTCGACCACGAGGGCCTCGATCCGGGTGATCACGACCCCACGCTCGACCCCGGGCCGGGTGGCGACGACCTGAGCTTCTGACCTGGCACGGCCCGGGACCCACCGGCCGGGCTTCTGCGACCCGTGCAGGGACTCGGTAGCGTCGTGTCATGAATTTCGAGGAGGGTTCACCGCCCGGACCTGCACACGTCACCCGGTCGACACTCGCCGCTGCGCTTGCGACGGCCGTCTCCCTGGCCCTCCTCGCCCTTGTCGCCGTCCCGCTCAGGGACTCCGTCTATCGCGCGGTCGCCGGCACGATCGGGCCCTCACCCCTCGCACCGCTCGCCGCCGTCGTCGCGGAGAAGGGACCCCTCGTCCTGGTCGCGACGTTCGCGGTCCTGGCCGTCCGGACGTGGCAGCGTGATCGCCGGGCCTTCGGGACGCTCGTCGCCGGCGGAGCCGGTGCGGTCGTCGCGTACCTGACCAGTGAGGCCGTGAAACTGGTCATCACCGAACCCCGTCCGTGCCGGGCGTCGAACGTGACCACGGTCCTCGAGTGCCCTGCGATCGGGGACTGGTCGTGGCCGTCGAACCATTCGGTGATCGCCGCGTCCCTCGCGACCGCCTGCATTCTCGCGGTACCCCGCATCTTCTGGTTCGCGGCGCCCGTCGCTGTACTCCTCGGTTTCTCCCGTCTCATGGTGGGCGTGCACTACGCGCACGACGTGCTGTCCGGCTTCGCTCTCGGGGTCCTGATCGTGACGACGGCGATCGTCGTGTTGCGGCCCGTCGTCGATCGGGTGTTCACCGTGCCGCGGGAACCCGAGCGGGTCCCCTGACGCTTCGGTCGCCGGGAAGTGCTAAGCCGCGCGCGAATTCCGGTGTCCGGTTAGCATGAGCGCTCGTCGTAGGTCTGGGGGGGACGCATGGTGCGTGCGCTGATCGTCGGATTGTCGTCGGCTCTGGCAGCCGGGGTGCTGGTCGGTGTCGTGTCACGAATCCTGATGCGTGCGGCCACTCTTGCGGTCGGGGGAGAGCCGGGCTTCTCGTGGGGCGGGTCGCTGTTCATCGTGCTGCTCTATGCGGCCGCAATGGTTCCCGGCGGTCTGCTGGCCGCCACCGGGCATCGCTATCGGTGGCTGTCGGCGGCCGGGGTGCTGTTCCTGTTCGTGCCTGCGACCGGCATTGCGAGCGAGGAACTCACGAATCTCGACCACCTGAGCACGCTGCGCCTGTGTCTCGTGGGGGTGCTGGGCTTGTCGATCTATGCGAGTCTGGTGGTGCTGCCGTTCGTCACGGTCCTGATGTTGCGGCGCCTCGAGCGAATCTTCGGGTCGCCCCGACGTTTTCCCGACCCCGTGCCGGTCGGGATGCAAAGATGACGTCGCCAAACCGAAACGGTCGCGAGGAGCCACGGATGGAGCCCATCGTCGAGACAACGCTGGGGCGGGTGCGTGGGACGACCAGCAGCGGAATTTCCGTGTTCAAGGGGATCCCCTACGCGGCCCCGCCGTTCGGCGATCTGCGGTTCGCGGCGCCCGCACCCGCACAGCCCTGGGACGGGGTGCGGGACGCGTTCGAGTTCGGTCCGACCGCGCCGAAACCGCCCTACCGTCCGCCGCTGGACCGGCTGCTGTCGGAGGTCTCGATTCCGGGCGAGGACATCCTCACCCTCAACATCTGGACGCCCGACCTCGAAATGTCGTTGCCGGTGCTCGTGTGGATCCATGGTGGTGCATTCGTCCACGGCAGCAGCGCGGTGCCGCTCTACGACGGCGGTGCGTTCGCGCGCGACGGTGTGGTGTTCGTGTCGATCAACTACCGGCTCGGCGCCGAAGGCTTCGCGTACCTCGAGGGCGCTCCGGCGAACCGGGGTCTGCTCGATCAGGTCGCGGCACTGCGCTGGGTGCGCGAGAACATCGCCGCCTTCGGTGGCAACCCGGACCTGGTGACCGTCGCCGGCGAGTCGGCGGGGGCGATGAGCGTGATGTCGCTGGTGGCGATGCCGGATGCCGAGGGCCTGTTCCGGCGCGCGATCGCGCAGAGCGGCGCGGGGCACTCCGCGATGTCCCTTGCCACGGCCAAGCGGATCTCCGCGGCCCTCGCGGAGGACCTTGGGGTCGAACCGACCCGCGACGGCTTCGCGGGCATCGACCCCGCCGACCTGGTGGAGGCGCAGGAGGCGCTGGCCCGCCGGATCCTCGCCGAGCCCGACCCGCAGCAGTGGGGCGAGGTGGCCGCCGACTCGATGCCGTTCGAACCGTGTGTCGACGGGGCGGTGCTGCCCGGGCGGCCGATCGACCGGATCGTGGCCGGCGCGTCGTCCGACGTCGATGTCCTGATCGGAACGAACGCCGACGAGTACAGCCTGTTCCTCGTGCCGGGTGGTGTCGATCAGGGCATCGACGAGGACGTGCTGCGGATGATGGTGGGCGCGTACGGACTCGACGTGGAGGCCGCCCTCGCCGCCTACCGGGAGTCGCGGCCGGATGCGACGCCGGGTCAGTTGATGACCGCGGTCCTCGGTGACTGGATGTTCCTCATCCCGGCGCTGCGTGTCGCGGAGGCACGCACGGTGCAGCTCCTGTCTACCTACGTGTATCGGTTCGAGTGGCCGTCGAGCCTGTTCGAGGGCCGGTTGGGGGCGACCCATGCGCTAGAGCTCGGTTTCACGTTCGACAACCTCGCGGCCGACGGCGCCCAGCGGCTCACCGGACCGCATCCGCCGCAGGTGCTGGCCGACGACATGCACCGGGCGTGGGTGTCGTTCGTGAGCACGGGCGGGCCCGGCTGGAGTCCGTACGGCGAGTCCCGCACGGTGATGTGTTTCGGCGCGGAGTCCGGGCAGCTGGAGGATCCGGGCGCCGACATGCGCGTGCTCTGGGAGGGAATCCGGTAGGCCGTACCCGGAAGCCGAGCCCACAAACTTAGGTGTGACTCACTTCACGGGTCATCAGGTTCCGTCGTCGGGAGGGCACCTGTTACCGTATCGATACCGCTGACCGCAGCTGAATCAATCGCTGCGGTCAGTTGTTATTTGAGGGGTATTTTTCGTCAGATCCCGGTTGTCGCACGCGGATACGCGGCCTCGACGTCGGTCAGCACGTTGATCAGATACGGAACGTCCGCCGCGAAACCCCGATCCAGCGCCGGCCCGATCTGCCGTGGGTCACGGACCAGTTCACCGACCGCACCGAGTGCCGTCGCCACCTCGTCGTACCGGGTCTCCGGCGCCAGATCTGCGGCGACGTCGTAGCCGTACAGCAACCGCATGGGTCCCTTCTCCAGCCCCCACGCCGAGTTGTTGCCGACGACGATCACCACCGGCAGCTTGTGCCGGACGAGTGTGTCGACGTCCATCAGCGACAGGCCGGCGGCGCCGTCGCCGAGCAACAGGACCACCTGGCTCGACGGGCGCGCGATGCGCGCGGCGATCGCCGCGCCCAGGCCGGCGCCGAGGCACCCGTACGGGCCCGGGTCGAGCCACTGGCCGGGCCGCTTCGGCTCGACGAATTTGCCTGCGAACGAGACGAAGTCGCCGCCGTCGCCGATGACGACCGCGTCGTCGGCCAGTCGCGGCAGCAGCTCGCCGTAGATGCGGGCCGGGTGGATCGGGTCGGAATCTGCGCCGAGCAACACCGCATCGCGGGCCGTCGCCGCGTCGACCTCGCTGCGCAGCAGGTTCACCCAGTCGTCGGTGTGGGGCCGGGCGGGCAGTGCGGCGAGGATTCCGTCCAGGCACGAGGTGAGGTCGCCGGACGCCGAGCCCGCGAGGCTCGCGTGCGCCGACACCTGCCCCGGGCTGTCGGCGATGTGAACGACCTGCGCGTCGGGTGCCCCGTCCCGACCCCCGAAGCGGCCGTAACCGAGCCGGAAATCCAGCGGCGTTCCGACGACGATCGCCAGGTCGCAGGTGCCGACGGCGGTCCCGCGCGCCTTCGTCACCAGCAGCGGGTGCCCGCCGGGGACCGTGCCGCGACCCATGCCGTTGGTGATGGCGGGGACCTGGAGTT
>NZ_JADZGH010000272.1:0-704 GCF_015865005.1 Rhodococcus sp. CX | reverse complement strand
GCAGGACGGCGATCTCGGCCAGCGAATCGGGGTCGGGATCGAGCCGAACATGTTGGGGCGAAGCTATTTTCGTCGTAGTGCGGCCGAACAGTTCGTCCATGGGGAAATCGACGAACGCCGGTCCGCGATGCGACGAACCGGCCGCGGTGAATGCGGCGTCCACGGTCGGGACGATCCGGTCGACGGTGCGCGCGGTCTCGGACAGCTTCGTGACGGTGTGCAGCAGCGGCGGCTGGTCGAGTTCCTGCAGGCTGCCCGTTCCCCAGCGGGCGTTGGGTGCGCGTCCGCCGAGCACCACCAGGGGCGATCCGGAGAAGTGCGCCTGGGTGACGGCGCTGATGCCGTTCGTGACTCCCGGGCCCGCGGTGAGGACCGCGAGCCCGGGGTGGCGTTCGAGTTTCCCGGTGGCCTCCGCGGCGAACACCGCGGTCTGCTCGTGCCGGACATCGATCAGCCGCATCGGCGACTCGCCCTTGACGACGGCGTCGTACAGCGGGAACACGTGTGCGCCGGACAGGGTGAACATCGTCCGGACACCGTGGGCGTGGGCCACCGCCGCGGCGAGATCGCCGCCGTGTCCCTCGATTTCACCGTGTCTCTCGGTTTCCGGGGCCATGCCGGAAGGCTACGGGCGCATCCGGCACGGCGCGGCCGATTTCGGGGGAACACGGAGGCTGCTCGTTCGGGTCACCACCCGGGGAGGG
>NZ_JADZGH010000271.1:5382-10861 GCF_015865005.1 Rhodococcus sp. CX | reverse complement strand
GCACGGCCCCCTTCGCCCTGTCCCGCCCCCACGGCACGGTCGTCGCCGACGGCGTCGCCGAATCCTGGTCCCGCGTCGACGATGCCGCCGCGGCCCTGCGCGCGGGAACGGTCCGCGCCGTCGTCGGCGCACTGCCGTTCGACCCGGACCACCCGGCAGCCCTGACCGCCCCGCACACCCTGACGCACACGCCCGCACCGATCTCCAGCCCTGCCGAGGCACTCCCCGCCATCGTCGTCGACGCGGCACTGCCGTCCGAACGCGAACACCTCGACCGGGTCGCGACCGCCCTGACACGGCTGCGGTCGGACGACGAGCTCGCCAAGGTCGTTCTCGCCCGCGCCCTCGTCCTGCGTGCCGAACGTCCGGTCACCGCCGGGCAACTGCTGCACCGGCTGGCCGCAAACGACCCGAACGGCAACGGTTTCGCCGTCGACCTGAGCCCGGCGGGCGGAAGCCGGCGCGGACGGTACCTGGTCGGTGCCAGCCCCGAGGTCCTCATCCGCCGCCGCGGCGACCGCGTCACCGCGCACCCCCTCGCCGGGTCCGCGCCGCGCCACTCCGATCCCGAGATCGACCGCAGAACAGGCGAGGCACTCGCCGCCTCCGCCAAGAACCTCGCCGAGCACGCACACGTCGTCGCGGACCTGCGCGCGAGCCTCGAACCCCTGTGCATCGACCTCGACATCCCGGAACGGCCGCAGCTGACCAGCACCCGGCAGCTGTGGCACCTCGGCACCCCGGTGTCCGGGCGCCTGCGCGACTCGTCCGTCACGGCCCTCGACCTGGCCGTCGCAGTGCACCCGACCCCCGCGATCTGCGGCACCCCCACGGTCGCCGCGCGCGAGGTGATCCGCGAACTCGAGGGTGACCGCGGCTTCTACGCCGGCGCGATCGGCTGGTGCGACGCCGACGGCGACGGCGAATGGATGGTCGCGATCCGGTGCGCCGTGCTGGACGCCGACGGCCGCACGATCACCGCGCACGCCGGTGGCGGCATCGTCGCCGCGTCCGATCCTCAGGACGAACTCGACGAAACCACAACCAAATTCGGAACCGTTCTCGATGCATTGGGGGTACACCGGTGAGCACACCCGTCAGTCTCGTCGTCGGCGCCGCGCAGGGCATAGGCCGCGCGACCGCCCTCACGCTCGCCGGGGCGGGGCATCGCGTCGTGCTCGCCGACCGCGACCCCGAAGGTCTGCGCAAGACCGCGGCGATGCTCGACGAACCCGCCCCCACCTTCCCCGTCGACATCCGCGACGCCGACGCCGTCGACTTCGCGATCGACACCGTCGAATCCGAGCACGGCCCCATCACGAAACTCGCACACGTCGCCGGTGTGTTCTCCACCGCCTCGATCCTCGACGGCGACCCGGACGAATGGCAGCGCATCTACGACGTCAACGTCACCGGCCTGGTGTCGGTGCTGCGCGCCGTCGGCCGGCGGATGCGCGACCGCCGAGGTGGGTCGATCGTCGTGGTCGGCTCGAACTCGGCGGGTGTGCCCCGAATCGGCATGGGGGCCTATGGATCGTCGAAGGCCGCGGTGTCGATGATCGCGCGGGTCCTCGGACTCGAACTCGCCGAATTCGGAATCCGCGCCAACATCGTCGCGCCCGGATCCACCGACACCGCGATGCAGCGGTCGCTGTGGGCCGACCCGGACGACGACGCGGGCGCGCTCGGCGCGATCGCCGGTGACCCCGCCCAGTTCAAGGTCGGTATCCCGCTCGGCCGGATCGCCGAACCCGGCGACATCGCCGACGCGATCGAGTTCCTGCTCTCCGACCGCGCCCGGCACATCACCATGCAAGCCCTGTACGTCGACGGTGGCGCGACCCTGCGCGCCTGAGCATCCCCGAAAGGATCGTTTCGTGACATCCGGTCTGCGGCGCACCGCGCTCGCCGAAACCGCCCGCTACCCCGAAGAATTCGCGGAGCTGTATCGAGGAGCGGGGTACTGGACCCCCGAGACGTTCGCGCAGTTCCTGCCGGCGCGTGCCGCCGAGTTCGGCGACCGGGTCGCCGTCACCGGACTCGATGCGCGCGGCGAACAGCGACGCCTGACCTACCGTGAACTGGACGAGTCCGCGGCCCGGATCGCGTCGGGGCTCGCGGAACTCGGCGTGCACGCGGGGGACCGCGTGGTCGTGCAACTGCCGAACATCGTCGAGTACACCGAGGTGCTGTTCGCGGTCTTCCGTCGGGGTGCGCTGCCGGTGTTCGCGCTGCCCGCGCACCGCGCCGCCGAGATCGGCTACTTCTGCCGGTTCGCCGACGCCGCCGCGTACGTCGTGGCGGCGGAGAACGGCGGATTCGACTACCGGAACCTCGCCCGCGAGGTGTGCGCGAGCCTGGACAATCCCCCGGCGGTCGTGGTCGCCGGTGACGCCGCGGAGTTCGCCGCACTCGACGCGCTGCGCGCGCACGAGCCGGCCCCGGCGGCGGAACTCGACCCCGAATCGGTTGCCTTCCTTCAGCTCTCCGGTGGCACGACCGGAACTCCGAAGCTGATTCCGCGGACCCATTCCGACTACCTGTACTCGGTGCGCGAATCGGCCCGCATCTGCGGGGTCGACGCCGACACGCGCATGCTCGTGGCACTGCCTGCCGCCCACAACTTCCCGATGAGCTCCCCCGGCATCCTCGGCGTGCTGCACACCGGCGGCACGGTGGTGCTGGCCCCGGATCCCAGCCCCGACACCGCGTTCGCGCTGATCGAACGCGAGGCGATCACGATGGCCTCGTTGGTGCCGCCTCTCGCCATGGCGTGGCTGTCGGCGCGGGCCCGTAGCGAGCGCGACCTGTCGTCCCTGCAGGTTCTGCAGGTCGGCGGCGCGAAGTTCCCCACCGAAGCCGCCAAACGAGTGCGGCCCGAACTCGGCTGCACGCTCCAGCAGGTGTTCGGAATGGCGGAGGGACTGGTGAACTACACGCGTCTCGACGACGACGAGGACACGATCGTCACCACGCAGGGGCGGCCGATCAGCGTGCATGACGAGATCCGCATCCTCGACGACGACGACGTTCCCGTTCCCGTCGGCGCCACCGGGCACCTGCTCACCCGCGGCCCGTACACCATCCGCGGCTATTACAATGCCCCCGAACATAATTCGACGGCGTTCACCCCGGACGGCTTCTACCGCACCGGCGACATCGTCCGTCTCACCGAACGCGGCTACATCGTCGTCGAAGGCCGTGCCAAGGACCAGATCAACCGCGGTGGCGAGAAGATCGCCGCCGAGGAGGTCGAGAACCATCTGATCGCCCATCCCGCGGTGCTCGACGCCGCCGTCGTGGCGATGCCCGACCGGTACCTCGGCGAACGCACGTGCGCATTCGTCGTGACCGAAGGGGAAGCTCCGAAAGCACTCGAGCTCAAGGCTTTCCTGCGTGAACGCGGCCTGGCCGGATACAAGATCCCGGACAAGGTGCGTTTCGTCGACGCCTTCCCCGTGACCGGCGTCGGCAAGATCAGCCGGAACGAACTGCGGCGCGCACTGGCCGCGACCTTCGAGAACTGAACGCCCAACCCGAGAAAGCGACGCTCATGGCCCTTCCCGAGTCCGTGTCCTATCCGCTGCCCGAAGAACAGCCGGCGAACAGGGTGGCCTGGACGATCGACCCCGAGCGTGCGGTGCTGCTCGTGCACGACATGCAGGAGTACTTCGTGCGCTCGTTCGACCGCTCCGCCGACCCCCTCGCGACGGTGGTACCGAACATCGACGGGATCCGCGACTCCGCGCACGCGGCGGGCGTTCCGGTCGTCTACACCGCACAGCCCGGCAACCAGGATCCCGCCGATCGCGCTCTGCTGCTCGACTTCTGGGGTCCGGGTCTGACGGCCGATCCGGCCGAGACCGCGATCATCGACGACCTGGCTCCGCACGAGGACGACGTCCTGCTCACCAAGTGGCGCTACAGCGCGTTCATCCGCACCGACCTGCTCGAGCGGATGCGCGCGTGGGGCCGCGACCAGCTGATCATCACCGGGGTCTACGCGCACATCGGCTGCCTGACCACCGCGCTCGACGGATTCATGAACGACATCCAGGTCTTCTTCGTCTCCGACGGCACCGCCGATTTCTCGCGGCGCGAGCACACCGATGCGCTGAACTACGTGGCCTCGCGCTGCGCGGTCGTGCTGCCCACCGCCGACGTCGTCGACGCGCTGGCGTCGGCGAACGTCGCCGGGGACCTGGCCGCTTCGCGGGCCTGACCTACGCGACTGCGGTGACGCGTTCGTCGCGCCGCATCGCGAGTTCGGCGTAGCGGCCGTCGCGGGCGAGAAGTTCGTCGTGGCTGCCCAATTCGACGATCCGGCCGCGGTCGAGCACCGCGATCGCGTCGGCCGCCCGCACCGTCGAGAGCCGGTGGGCGATGGTGATGGTGGTGCGGCCGCGGCGCGCGGCGTCGAGTGCCTGCTGCACGGCCCGTTCGGTTTCGTTGTCGAGCGCGCTGGTCGCCTCGTCGAGCACCAGGATGCGCGGGTCCCGCAACAGCGTCCGGGCGATCGCGAGGCGCTGCTTCTCACCACCGGAGAAGCGGTGCCCGCGGGCGCCGACGAGCGTGTCGTATCCGTCGGGCAGCGACCCGATCAGATCGTGGATCTGCGCGGCGCGCGCGGCGTCCTCGATCTCCGCGTCGGTGGCGTCGGGCTTGGCGTAGCGCAGGTTCTCGCGCACGGTCGCGTGCAGCAGGTAGGTCTCCTGCGAGACGACGCCGACGAGTGCGGCGACGTCGGAGAGCGGAAGGTCGCGCAGATCGACACCGTCGATCGTGACGCGTCCGGTCGTCGGGTCGTGGAGGCGAGCGACGAGCGAGCCGAGTGTGGTCTTGCCGGAACCGGTCTCACCGACGAGGGCGATCTGCGCGCCGGCCGGCACGTCGAGATCGATGTGGTCGAGCGCGGGACGGTCGGCACCCGGGTAGTACAGGCTCACGTCCTCGAAGCGCACCGCTCCGGCGACCCGGTCGAGGTCGAGCCGGACCGGATCGGTGGGTTCGTCGATCTCCACGATCAGGTCCAGGTATTCGAAGATCCGGCTGAACAGGGCCAGCGACGCGGTGACGGACACGCCCACGTCGAGCAGGCTCATGAGGGGGCGGAAGAGCGCGGCCTGCAGGCCGGTGAAGGCGACCAGGGTGCCGATGGTCATGCCGCCGGATGTCGCGGGCAGGCCGGCCACGAGGTACAACACCGCGGGGATCGCCGCGAACACGATGTTCATGGTGGCCATGCGCCACCGGCCCGACAGCTGCGCGTGCACCTCGAGATCCGCGAGTTCGGCGGAGGTGTCCGCGAAGCGGCGGGACATGGACGGTCCGGTGCCGAGCGTCTTGGACAGGAGCACACCGCTGATGGACAGGCCCTCCTCGATCTGGGTCTGCATGTCGGCGAGGCGGCGCTGCTGACGCGCGGTGACCTCGCGGCGCATGAGCGCTACCTTGCGGGTCAGCCAGATCGCGGGCGGCA
>NZ_JADZGH010000271.1:2444-5372 GCF_015865005.1 Rhodococcus sp. CX | reverse complement strand
GCAGCGACAGGCGCCAGCTCAGTACGGCCATCGCGACGGCGGTGCCGACGACGGTGGTGATGTTGGCGGCGATCGACGTGGCCGTGGAGGTCACGACGTTCTGCATTCCGCCGATGTCGTTGGTCAGCCGGGACTGGATCTCACCGCCGCGGGTGCGGGTGAAGAAACTCAGGGACTGACGCTGCAGGTGGGCGAAGACGCGGGTGCGCAGGCCGTGCATGATGCGCTGGCCCACCGTGGTGGAGATCCAGGTCTGGGCGACGCCGAGCACCGAGGAGGCGACGGTCACCGCGAGCATGCCGGTGACGACCCACAGCAGCAGCGAGACGTTCTGTTCGGGGATGGCATGGTCGATGGCCGCGCGGACGAGGAAGGGGCTGGCGAGGGAGATCACGGACGAGGTGACGATGAGCGCCACCACGAGTGCGATCTGCCAGCGGTAGGGCGCGAAGAGGGCACCGATGCGGCGCAGGCTGACGGGTGAGTCCTGAAGCTGGCGTCGATCGAGGGGGTCGACCTTGCCCCGTTTTCCGGGACCGGGACCGCCGCCCGGGGGGAGGTGCATCATGTACACCACCTCCTTCTGAGTCGATGTAACGTATTGAGGTTGCCTCACTAAGAGGTAAACGTCAAATGCGGTACTCTTCATTCCATGGCCGATTCACCCGCAACATTGCGTGATCTGCTGATCACGGCCACCCGCACGCTGCGACGACGTTGGCACGAGACCCTCGAACCGTGGCATTTGTCACCTCACGAGCACCGCGCCCTGCGCGTCGTCGGCGGCTCCGACGGGTCCCCGCTGCGGCTCGGCGAGGTCGCCAAGGCGCTGCGGATCGTGCCGCGCTCGGCCACCGAGGTGATCGACCGGCTCGAGGCCCGCGGACTCACCGAGCGGATCCCCGACCCCGCCGACCGCCGCGCGGTGTGCGTGCAACTGACCGACGCGGGACGCGACCTCGCCCGGCAACTCGACGCGGCGCGCGACGCCGAAGCCGGCGAGTTCTTCGCCCCGCTCGACGACCACGACCGCGCCGAGCTCGCACGGATCCTGCGCAAGCTCGTCGAGCCCTGACGGGAGTTCGAGGTTCCCGCAATCCGGATGGACAACAGCGCGCGGTCGGCAGCGCGCCGCTGTCGTCCCGTTCGGCGGCTTGCGACGCCATGACCAGTGCCACACCCGTAATGGTTCATTCGGAGGACGAGGCCGGATCCCGAACCCCGGTACCCTGCGATTGTTCGATGGCTCGTGGTCTCAGGAGGTTCGGCATGGTCGGCTCACCCGAATCGATTCGTCGCGGCTTCGGCCTGGTCACAGCGGCCCTCGCGATCACCACGATGTCCGCCCTCCTGACGTCGCCGGCCGCCGGCGCGGCACCGGACGAAACCGGCTCCTGCCCAGAACGTTTCGTGCTCGCGGTGGACGGCACCAAGAACGTCGATTCCATCGATTCCCTGGACCCGGAGTCGCCGCTGGCGCAGATCTCGGAGCGCTACCGGCAGCCGGGCACGATCGTCGAACACATCCGCTATCCCGCGGTGGTCGTGCCGGTGCCGGACTCCGGTTCCAGCAAGGGCTCGGACGGCATCGCCTACGACGAGTCGAAAGCAATCGGCAAGAGCCGGTTGCGCGAGGCGATCACGCGGGAGCACGCGGTGTGCCCGAACTCGGAGCTCGTCGTTCTCGGTTACTCGCAGGGGGCCGCGGTCGCGGGCGATGTCCTGGCCGAGATCGCGCACGACGGTTCGGTTCCCCCGGACCGCATCCGGGGTGTGCTCTACGCGGATCCGCGCGACGAGAACGGCGTCGAGTCCCAGTTCCCCGGACAGGTGGCCCCGGGCATCACGCTCACGGGCGGACGCCACGATTTCGGTGACATCCGGGTGGACCGCGTCTGCCTCGCGGGCGATGCGGTGTGCGACGCCCGGACACCGGAGGACAGCGAGCACTGGCTCATCGAGGACCTCGCCGGATACCTGCTCCTGCACACCGAATATCCCGACTACGTGCGCTGACGGCCTACATTCGCCGCACCAGGGAACCGCCCCGGCGGCGATCGTAGGTGATGCCGCACCGGTCGACGACCTGACCGAGCGTCACGTGGCAGTCGTCGCTGTCGAAGGCCCGCGAGAAGCGGCCGTCGGGACGCACCCACACGCGAATCGCAGGCGCCGTCCCCGAGGAGGCGAGCAGGTATTCGTCGCAGCCGTCGGCGGCCACGGACACCCCGCGCACGGCACCCTGGGCAAACGCGAGTTCGATGAGGTCGTCGATCATGCGATTAGGCTAGCCTAATCTAATCCCCGGTGGGGGTGCTACGTCGACGACGACAGATCGAGCCTCACAAGTTCGTGCACTAACTGTTGGTATCCTCGACGAGATGAGTTCCGACGCCGCCGCTCCGTTCACACCGACCCGCGCGGACGATCCCTTGGCCCTCGACCGTCAGGTGTGCTTCGCGCTCGCCGTGGCCAATCGCGCAGTACTCGCGGTCTACCGGCCGATCCTGGAGCCGCTGGGACTGACCCATCCGCAGTATCTGGTGATGCTCGTCCTGTGGGAGCAGGCACCGCTGTCCGTCAAGGAGATCGGGCGGGTCCTGCAGCTCGACTCGCCCACCTTGTCGCCTCTGCTCAAGCGTCTGCAGGCGCTCGGCCTGATCACGCGCACCCGCAGCACCGCCGACGAACGGCAGCTCGTCGTCGACCTCACCGACGAGGGTCGCGCGCTGCGGAGCCGCGCCGAGGCCGTGCCCGGTACCGTCGTCGACACGCTCGGTGTGGACATCTCCGAACTCGAGGAGCTGCACGCCGTCCTGAGCCGCGTCAACGCGGCAGCGTTGAAAGCCGGTGCGCTGCAACACAAGTGATGCCCACCCGGTAGGCAGTGGCGCAAACCACCGAACGGCCGGTCGCGCGCGGCCGGCT
>NZ_JADZGH010000271.1:0-2376 GCF_015865005.1 Rhodococcus sp. CX | reverse complement strand
GACGCCTCGCCCGTGTAGACGAGGAACGTCAGCGATTCCTGGAAGTACAGCTGCACGGTCTCGGCGTCGTGCGACAGATACCCGATGGACAGGTCCTGACCGATCTGCAGGTCGAAGTCGCCGCCGCGGGTGCTGAGCACGAACGCGCCGTCGATCGCGGGAGCCCAGATGATGTCGCCGTCGATGAGCCGGCGGATCTGCTCCCGGATCGGGTAGCCGTGATCGGCCGTCTCGCTGACCTTCGTGAACTCGTCGGCACCGAGCAGCACCGAGTACGGGCCGCCGACACCGGCGAGACGCAACTGCGACAAGGCCTGGCTGATCGCCTCGGGAATGTCGCGCGGATCCTCCGGCAGGTTCAGCGCCGGATTCGACGAACTCGCGCGGATCCCTTCGATCCCGGCCGCCGCGTAGCCCTCGAAGATCGCGCGGTCCTCCGCGAACGCGATCTTCTTCGCAGCCTCCTTCACCGGATCCCAGTCGGAGTCCTGCGCGCCGCGCTCGACGTTGTCGATCTCCTCGCGGGACAGCGTGAACGGCACCCGCAGCTCGACGAGCGGCGCGACCCGGTGCCGCCGCGACTGCACACCCTCGGCGGGAGCAGCGATCGTCTCGGTGCGCCCCAGCCCGACCGCGGCGAAATCGACGCCGTGCGGGCCGGAGAAGTCCACGACCGTGCGGCCGGCGACGTGCCGCTTGAAGGTGCGGATCGCCTCCTCCTCGATCGACGCCCACGCGGCATCGGTGATCGGGGCGAGATCGCGGTAGAGGTTGTTCATCGCGTCGAACTCCTTCTGAGAGTGCCTATTCCGAGTGATCCGTCGCCCGGTGTGGTCGAACGCCCGTCGACGGGCTCCGGACCCGCTTCGGCGTTCACGGTGCGGCGCGGTGCGGGAAGATCCTCCAGGAACTCGGCGGACGGGCAGAAGAACAATCCGCCGGTGACCGCCGTGGAGAAGTCGAGAATCCGATCGTGGTTGCCCGGCGGATTGCCGAGGAACATGTTGCGCAGCATCTGCTCGGTGACGTCCGGCGTGGCCGCGTATCCGATGAAGTAGGTGCCGAATTCGCCGCTGCCGATGCTCCCGAACGCCATGTTGGCGCGCACGATCTGTCGTTCGTTGCCGTCCGCATCGGTGACGTTGTTGAGCGCGACGTGCGAGTTCGACGGCTTGACGTCGTCGTCGAGTTCGATGTCGTCGAGTTTGGTCCGGCCGATCACGCGTTCCTGCTCCTCGACCGGCAACGCGTTCCAGGCCTCGAGGTTGTGCAGGTACTTCTGCACGATCACGTAGCTACCACCGGCGAACTCGGCGTCCTCGTCGCCGACGAGAGCCGCGGCGACCGCGTCCTCGTCCTCGGGGTTCTCGGTGCCGTCGACGAAACCGAGCAGGTCGCGACGATCGAAGTAGCGGAAGCCGTGCACCTCGTCGACGAAGGTCGCCACCGGGCGCAACCTGTCGTCGATCTTGGCGGCGAGCTCGAAGCACAGGTCCTGAGAGGAGGCCCGGATGTGGAAGAGCAGGTCGCCGGGTGTGGACGGGGCACGGTGCACTCCCCCGTCGAGTTCGACGAACTCGTGAAGCTCGGCCGGCCGCGGGCCGTCGAACAGCCGGTCCCACAGTCGGGAGCCGATGCCCACGACGCAGGACAGACCACCCTCGGGGATCCGGAATCCCACCGCGCGGCGCAGAGCCGCGAGGTCTTCGAGCAGGTCACGAACGTCGGATTCGCCACCCTCGTCGACGGTCGCGACGAGGAAGATCGCCGCCTCGGTGAGCGGCGTCAGGATCGGTTGCGCACGGGCCACAAGAGCACCGTAGATCACCGGGTCGGACAAATCCCGTCGCAACCCGCCGTCCGGTCGACCCGACGGTGCCGCCGCTACCGCGACAGAGCGTCGCGGATCGCGGCGGCAGTACCGTCGAGCACGGTCCGGTTCGGACTGCGGGGTACCGCACGCAGACCGAACCCGTCACCGTGCCTTCGCGGAATGACGTGCAGGTGGACGTGGAAGACCTCCTGCCCCGCGGCGGTGCCGTCGGCCAGGAAGAGGTTCACGCCGTCGACGGGCAGGTCGCCGGAACGCAGCGCGATGGCGATGCGCCGGCCCGCATCGAAGATGCGCGCCCCGTCCTCGGGGTCGAGTTCTGCCAGACCCGATGCGTGACGCTTCGGAACGACCAGTAGATGTCCGGCCGTGAACGGCCGGATGTCCATGAACGCGATCACGTCCGGCTCGTCGAGCACGACGCTTGCCGGAGCCTCACCTGCGACGATCGCGCAGAAGACGCACGAGGTCATTACCGCGTATCCACGACCGGTGGAGCCGGCAGGCTCGCAACAGTCGACGAGAAATCTGATACTCCGTCATAC
>NZ_JADZGH010000009.1:29873-33291 GCF_015865005.1 Rhodococcus sp. CX | reverse complement strand
CTCGACGACAGCGCGGACCGCCCCGGCGTCGAGGTGCAGCTCACCGTGGACGTCGGCGGCGTGCCGCACCCAGAACCTGCGGGCGGACATGCGGTCCGGGCGGGCCGCGAAGGCGGTGCCGACGTCCGCGGTCGTGAGCGCCCGATCGGCCTGCGAGGCGGCGGTGAGCAGCACCGGCACCCCCGAGTCGGCGGCCAGGCGCGCCGCGGACAGTTTCGACGCCATCCCGCCGGTGCCGAGTGCGCCGCCGGATCCGGCGACAACCCCGTCGAGGTCCTCGGGGCTGGTGACCTCGGGGATCAGCGTGGCGCTGCCCTTGCGGGGATCACCGTCGTAGAGACCGTCCACATCCGACAGCAGGATCAGCGCGTCGGCGCCGACGAGGTGCGAGACGAGCGCGGCGAGCCGGTCGTTGTCGCCGAACCGCAGTTCCGTGGTCGCGACCGTGTCGTTCTCGTTGACGACCGGAACGGCGTGCAGCGCCCGCAGCCGGTCCAGGGTGCGCTGTGCGTTGCGGTGCTGGGTCCGGCGGCCGATGTCGTCCGCGGTGAGCAGCACCTGACCGACGGTGCGGCCGTAGCGGGCGAAGGACGTGCCCCACGCGTGGGCGAGCGCGAGCTGGCCGACGCTGGCGGCGGCCTGCTTGGTGGCCAGGTCGCGAGGCCGGCTGGTCAGCCCGAGTGGCGCGAGACCGGCGCCGACCGCCCCGGAGGACACGACCGTGACGTCGGACCCCGCCTGCATGCGGGCCTCGATCGCGTCGACGAGCCGGTCCAGGCGGTCACGGTCGAGGCCGCCGACCACGCTGGTGATGGCCGACGAGCCGATCTTCACGACTACGCGGCGTGCGGAAGCGATGACCTCGCGGGTGTCGCTCACGGTGGTTCTGGCCTGCCTTTCGGGTGGGCGCCGATCTAGAATTCGTCGTCGTCGGTGGCGAGACCGCGACGGACCTTCTTCGCGTGACGACGCTCGGATGCGCTGACGCGGTCGACCTGGTCGAGCCGCGCGTCGGTGCCGCGTCCGGTGGGCACGATGTCGACACCGGCCTGGGTCTGCGGCTCCCATTCGAAGCTGACGTCGCCGATGGTGACGTAGCAGCCCGGTTCGGCGCCCTGCTTGACGAGTTCTTCCTCGACACCGAGCCGCGCGAGCCGGTCGGCGAGGTAGCCGACGGCCTCGTCGTTGTCGAACGCGGTCTGCCGCACCCAACGTTCCGGCCGGGTGCCGCGGACGATGAAACCGCCGGGGGTCTCCGGGTCGGCGATGACGCTGAAGCCGGATTCGTCGCGGGCCACCGGCCGGATGACCGGACGCTTCGGTGCCGCCGGCGGATGCGCGGCCCGGTACTCCTCGACCATCCGGGCCAGCGCGAACGTCAGCGGACGCAGACCTTCACGGCTGACCGCCGAGATGGTGAACACCGGCCAGCCGCGGGCCTCGAGTTCCGGGGTGACGAACTCGGCGAGTTCGGCGGCGTCGGGCACGTCGGCCTTGTTGAGGATGACGATCCGGGGCCGGTCGGCGAGATCGCCGAGGCTGCTGTCCCCCGACAGCGCCGGCTGGTAGGCGGCGAGTTCGGCTTCGAGTGCGTCGATGTCGGAGATCGGGTCGCGGCCCGGTTCGAGGGTCGCGCAGTCGACGACGTGGGCGAGCACCGCGCAGCGTTCGATGTGCCGCAGGAAGTCCAGGCCCAGGCCGCGGCCTTCGCTCGCGCCCGGGATCAGGCCCGGCACGTCGGCGACGGTGAAGGTCGTGTCGCCCGACTGCACGACACCGAGATTCGGGACCAGCGTGGTGAACGGGTAGTCGGCGATCTTCGGCTTCGCCGCGGACAGCACCGACACCAGCGACGACTTGCCCGCGGACGGGAAACCGAGCAGGCCCACGTCGGCGACGGACTTGAGTTCGAGGACGAGGTCGCGTTCTTCGCCTTCCTCACCGAGCAGCGCGAAGCCGGGGGCCTTGCGGGCCTTGGAGGCGAGCGCGGCGTTGCCGAGACCACCGCGGCCGCCCTTCGCCGCGACGAACCGGTTGCCGACGCCGATGAGGTCGGCGAGCACCTTTCCGTCGGAGTCGAGGACGACGGTGCCGTCGGGCACCTTGAGCACCAGGTCGGCGCCGTTCGCGCCGTCGCGGTTGCTGCCCGCGCCCTGCGCGCCGTTGGTGGCCTTGGCGTGCTGGTGGAAGTGGAAGTCGAGCAGCGTGTGCACGCTGCCGTCCACTTCGAGGATCACGTCGCCGCCGTTGCCCCCGTTACCGCCGTCGGGGCCGCCGAGCGGCTTGAACTTCTCGCGATGGACGGAGGCGCAACCGTTGCCGCCCTTGCCGGCGCTGACGTGCAGCACCACCCGGTCGATGAAGCGGGACATGGGTGGACCTCTCTCCGTCCGAAGAACCGATGACATTGGGCATCGGGGTGTATACGAAAATCAGGGGTGTAAACGAAAACAGTAGGGGCGGACCGGGTATGCGACCCTGGTCCGCCCCTACTGGGAGTATGTCGCGAGGGACACCCTCGCAGCGTCCGAATCGGACGGCAGATCAGGCGTCTGCCGCGACCGGAACGATGTTGACGGTCTTGCGACCGCGCTTGGTGCCGAACTCGACCGAGCCGGCAGCAAGGGCGAACAGCGTGTCGTCGCCGCCGCGTCCCACGTTCACGCCGGGGTGGAAGTGGGTGCCGCGCTGACGCACGAGTATCTCGCCGGCGTTGACGGCCTGGCCGCCGAAACGCTTGACGCCGAGTCGCTGCGCGTTCGAATCGCGACCGTTACGGGAGCTGGATGCACCCTTCTTGTGTGCCATGACGAACCCTCCTGGGGTTGAAGCTGGAAGTCTCGAGTTACTTGATGCCGGTGACCTTGACGACCGTCAGCTTCTGACGGTGGCCCTGGCGCTTGTGGTAACCGGTCTTGTTCTTGAACTTGTGGATGCGGATCTTCGGGCCCTTGGTGTGCTCGACGATCTCACCGGTGACCGAGACCTTGGCCAGCTTGTCGGCGTCGGTGGTCAGCTCGGACCCGTCG
The DNA here is from genome assembly GCF_015865005.1 of Rhodococcus sp. CX. Taxonomy (NCBI): domain Bacteria; kingdom Bacillati; phylum Actinomycetota; class Actinomycetes; order Mycobacteriales; family Nocardiaceae; genus Rhodococcus; species Rhodococcus sp. CX. The sequence goes on along the minus strand of NZ_JADZGH010000009.1, from coordinate 30,262 downwards.
ACGACGAGGACCGGAGCAAGCGAGACAGCCGTGCCGGGCTCACCCTCGATCTTCTCGACCTTGACGAGGTCGCCCTCAGCGACCTTGTACTGCTTACCGCCGGTCTTGACGATCGCGTACGTTGCCATCGGACGGCTACCCCTTGCTAGTTCGAACGTGCTCGCGCCACGGTGTGCAGCGCGACTGGTCTGTGTGGTTGCTGACTCGGAGCCCGCAAGCTTGCCCGATTTCTCGGATTTCCCGGAATCCAGGCGCAGCACGGCTCTATCGCGAGTAGCGACTGTGCAAGATTACGGGAAGGTGACTGCCAGGGTCAAACCGGCGACACCCGACTGTGTCGAACGACGCCCGGGCCGTGTCGGACCACGCCCGGCACCCCGGCAGCCGCC
>NZ_JADZGH010000009.1:23691-29863 GCF_015865005.1 Rhodococcus sp. CX | reverse complement strand
CGGGCCGGTGACAGTTTCCTACGCCTCGGATTCCTACGCTTCGGCGTCGACCGGCGGGCCCGCGGGCCGGCCGGCGGCGCGCCGGCGCCGAGGCCGGCGTTCCACGACCACGGCCGCCGGTTCGCCGTCTCCGGCGGCGACGGCCGGAGCCGGTGCCGCCACGGGTTCCTCGACGACCGTGGGCGTCGGGATGACGAACACGGTGCCGGCGCCTTCGCTGTCGCCGGCCGGTGCAGCGGCGGCACGGGAGACCCGGCGGGCCCGGCGACGACGCGGCGCCACCGACTCCTGTGCTTCCGCTGCCTGTGTTTCAGCCGCCGGGGCTTCCGGCTCGGGTGCCGGCGCCGCGGTCTCGGTGACCTCGGCCTCCTCGGCTGTCTCCTCGGCCGGCGCGGCGGCGGTCGCCACGTCGGCGGCGGCCGCGACCGGCTCGGCGACAGCCTCGGTGGTCGTCACGGCCTCGGTCGGTGCGGCCTCGGCTGCGACCGGTTCCGGAGTGTGCTCGGCCGATTCGGCAACCTGCTCGCCGTTGGTTTCGGTCGCGTGGTGGGCGGCCATCGCCAGCGCGACGGGGTGGGCCCGGCGCGCCGCTGCCTCTTCCGGGGTCACATGGTGGTGTGCCGCGGGTTCCGCAGGCTGCTGCGGTTCCTGGCTCGCCGCGCGATCACGGCCGCGCTTGCGGCGCGATCCGCCCTCGCTCTTCGAGCGCCCGGAATCCTCGGCCGGCTTCGACTCGATCGGGTCGGAGTGGACGATGATGCCGCGACCGTGGCAGTGCTCACAGGTGGTCGAGAACGCCTCGACCAGACCGGTGCCGAGCCGCTTGCGCGTCATCTGGACCAGGCCCAGCGACGTCACCTCGGAGACCTGGTGACGGGTGCGGTCGCGTCCGAGCGCTTCGGTGAGGCGACGCAACACCAGGTCACGGTTCGATTCGAGCACCATGTCGATGAAGTCGACGACGATCATGCCGCCGATGTCGCGCAGCCGCATCTGCCGCACGATCTCCTCGGCCGCTTCGAGGTTGTTGCGGGTGACCGTTTCCTCGAGGTTGCCGCCGGCACCGGTGAACTTGCCGGTGTTGACGTCGACGACCGTCATGGCTTCGGTGCGGTCGATGACGAGCGTGCCACCGGACGGCAGCCACACCTTGCGGTCGAGCGCCTTGGCGAGCTGTTCGTCGATGCGGTGGGCGGCGAAGACGTCGACGCTTCCCGGGTTGTCGTACTGCTCCACGCGCGGCAGCAGGTCCGACGCCACGGTGCGGATGTAGTTCTCGACGGTGCGCCAGGACTTGTCGCCCTCGATGACCAGCTTGGAGAAGTCCTCGTTGAACAGATCGCGGACGACCTTGACGAGCAGGTCCGGCTCCTCGTACAGCGTCTTGGGCTGGCCGGACGCCTCGGACTTGGCCTTCTCGGCCTGCTCCTGGATGGCGGCCCACTGCGTCTGCAACCGGGTCACGTCCCGCGCGAGTTCCTCCTCGCTGACGCCCTCGGCGGCGGTGCGGATGATGACGCCGGCGTCGGCCGGGACGATCTCCCGCAGGATCTCCTTGAGACGCTTGCGTTCGGTGTCGGGCAGCTTGCGGCTGATACCGGTCGACGATCCGCCCGGCACGTACACCAGGAAGCGGCCCGCGAGGCTGATCTGCGTGGTCAGACGAGCACCCTTGTGCCCGACCGGGTCCTTGCTGACCTGCACGACGACCTGATCGCCGGGCTTGAGCGCCTGCTCGATCTTGCGGGAGTTGCCACCGAGGCCGGCGGCCTCCCAGTTGACCTCACCGGCGTACAGCACGCCGTTGCGGCCGCGGCCGATGTCGATGAACGCGGCCTCCATCGAGGGCAGCACGTTCTGCACTCGGCCCAGGTAGACGTTGCCCACCATGGATGCCGAGTTGGCGCTGGTCACGAAGTGCTCGACGAGGATGCCGTCCTCGAGCACCGCGACCTGGGTCATGCCGGCGTGCGCACCGTCGGTCCGCTCCCGCACGACCATGACACGGTCGACGGATTCGCGGCGGGCGAGGAACTCGGACTCGGTGAGGATCGGCGGGCGGCGGCGGCCGGCCTCGCGGCCGTCGCGGCGACGCTGCCGCTTCGCTTCCAGGCGGGTCGACCCGGTGATGCCCTGGACCTCGTCCTTGACCGCACGGGACTTGCTGCGCGGTTCGCGCTCGTGGATGACGGTGGGGACGGAGTCGTCCTCGACGGTGGTGTCCGCGGCCTCGCTGCCCTTACGGCGGCGGCGACGGCGGCGACGACGGGACGTGCCCTCGCCCTGCTCTTCCTCCGAGACGCCCTCTTCGGATTCGGCGGCTTCCTCCGCGGCCTCGGCGGCCGGGGTCTCGGTGACCTCGGCACCTGTCTCCGCTTCGGCCCCGCCGCGGGTTTCCCCGGTCTCGGAGACCTCGGCGGCCTCCGTCTCCTCGGCGGCCTTGGATTCCTCGGTGGTCTCTCCGCCCTCGGCGCTGTCACCGCGGCCACGACCGCGGCCACGACGCCCACGCCGGCGACGACGGGGATGTTCCTCTTCGGCCTCGGCGGTGGTCTCGGCGGGCTCTTCCTCGACAGCGGTCTCTGCGCTCTCCTCCGCCTCGACGACCGGCTCGGCCGGGGTCTCGGCACCGCGACGGGTGCGACGGCGACGCGGGGTGCTCTCGACCGGAGCCGTCAGGTCCGGCTGCAGGAACAGCGGTGCTTCCACGATCGGCTCGACGGTCGGCGCGGGCTGCGGAACCTCGAACAGCGGGGTGTCCTGCACGGGAGCGGTGAACAGGGAACCGGGACCGGCGAGGTGCGTTTCGGTCTCGGGTTCCGGCGCGGTCTCGGGTTCCGGCGCGGTCTCGGGTTCCGGCGCTGTCTCGGCCTCGACTGCCGGCGCAGCCTCCGCCTGGGGTTCCGGCGCAGCCTCGGGCTCGGCTACCGGCGCAGCCTCGGCCTCCGCAGCGGGAGCGGTCTCGTCCGTCGCCGGGGCGGGCGCGACCAGCGCGTCGCGTATCTGCTCCGCGGCGTCACGGTGGAGCGTGGAGTGCGCACTGCGCAGCTCGTGGCCGAACTCCGCGGCCTTGGCGATGACCTCTTTGCTGGTCAGTCCGAGCAGCTTGGCGAGGGCGTGCACGCGAATCTTCGCGGGCAGCTCCGCTGCGGCTTCGGTGGAATTGTCGTTCGGCGGCACTTGATCTGCCACGTAGGTCTCCTAAGACCCCCGGGCGCGTCCATCACCGTCGGCGATGTGACGCGGCCACGCGGGGGCGCAGTCTGTGTGCTCGCGCCCTCTGGCGCGAGGTCTCCGGTCTCGCATCGCGCGGTCGTCCGGTGCCCGTTTTCACTGCACGGCCGAGCGGTGCCTGGCTTGATCGCGAATCGAGCGCCGGAACATCCAGCATGCCGCCGAGCGAGGTGTCTCCTGCGTTTCTCGGCCACAGCGATGTCGGGCATCGTTCCGTGATGTCGTCGGTCGCTCCGCACTCGTTCGTATGGAGCAACCTTCCCCAGTATCCCACACAGGAATGCCCGGATACGCCAACGGCGCCCCGAAGGGCGCCGTGACTGTTGTCCGCTTCGGCGAACGACTAGGCGTTCGCGAGCTCCGGGAACCAGAGTGCGATCTCACGCTCGGCCGATTCGACCGAATCGGAGCCGTGCACGAGGTTCTCCCCGGCGTCGAGGCCCAGGTCACCGCGGATCGAACCGGGAACGGCCTTCTCGACCGGGTCGGTGCCGCCGGCGAGCTGCCGGAACGCCGCGATCGCGCGGGGGCCTTCGAGCACCGCCGCAACCAGCGGGCCACCGGTGATGAACTCGATCAGACCCGGGTAGAAGGGCTTGCCCTCGTGTTCGGCGTAGTGGGCCGCGGCGACCTCCTCGGTCGCGGTACGCAGCTCGAGCGCCGCGATGTTGAGGCCCTTGCGCTCGATGCGCGAGAGGATTTCTCCGACATGACGGCGTGCGACGCCGTCGGGCTTGATCAGTACCAGAGTCCGTTCAGTCACGCCGAACAGCGTAGAGGTTCACTCGCGCTGACCTGGGAGCAGACCCCGCGCCTCCCGCTCCTTGATGTCTTTGCGCAGGTAGAGCAGGTACGCCCAGACCACCGAGAACAGCACGCCCACGGCGCCGAGCGCCGGGTCGACGAAGAAGCCGAGCAGGGTCAGCACCTGCAGGCCCAGGTTGAACGGGATCGCCCACGAGCGACCCTGCACCCCTGCGCCGAGGAACATCAGAACCGCCAGCACGATGATGTAGGTGCCGGAGAACGCGTCCAGACCCCCGCCGACGGCGGCGACGACCGGCAGCACGAGCAGCACGACGATCGCCTCGAGCACCAGTGTTCCGGCCATGACGCCGCGGAAACCCTTCCACGGGTCCTTCGCCGGAGGCCGGATCCCGGGATCCTTCCCGGCCGGGTTTTCGTTGCTCACGCGGGGTCCTTTCCGAACAGACTGCGGGCGGCACCGGCGGTGACGACGGAGCCGGTCACCACGACGCCCGCTCCCGATACTGCCTCACCGGGCTCGGCGACCTCCTCGGCGATCGCGATCGCCGTTTCGATCGCGTCGGGCAGTGTCGCAGCCGTCACCACCCGCTCGTCACCGAACCGGGCGACGGCGAGGTCGGCCAGGTCGTCGACGTCCATGGCACGCGGCGAGCCGTTGTGGGTGACCACGATCTCGTCGAACACCGGCTCGAGGGCCTCGAGCAGACCGCGGACGTCCTTGTCGGCCATCACCGAGACCACACCGACCAGCTTGCGGAAGTCGAACTCGGCGGCCAGCGCGGCCGCGAGCGCCTTCGCGCCGTGCGGGTTGTGGGCGGCGTCGAGGAACACCGTCGGCGCACTGCGGACGCGCTCGAGCCGGCCGGGGTTCACCACCGAGGCGAACGCCTCGCGCACCGCGTCGGCGTCGAGCTGCCGGTCCGGTCCGGCCCCGAAGAACGCCTCGACCGCGGCGAGCGCCAGCGACGCGTTGAACGCCTGGTGCTCGCCGTGCAGCGGCAGGAAGATGTCGCTGTACACGCCGCCGAGACCCTGCAGCTCGAGCTGCTGGCCGCCGACTGCGATCTGCCGCTGCAGCACGGCGAACTCCGAACCCTGCCGCGCGACGGCGGCGTCGGCCTCGACCGCCTGACGCAGCAGCACCTCCATCACCTCGGGTTCCTGCTGCGCGATGATCGCGACCGTTTCCCGCGACACCAGGTCGTCGGGGCGGGCCCGCTTGATGATCCCGGCCTTCTCCCCCGCGATCTCCGTGAGGGTCTCGCCGAGGTAACCGGTGTGGTCGATGCCGACCGGCGTGATCACCGCGACCTGGCTCTCGACGACGTTGGTGGCGTCCCACCGGCCGCCGAGGCCGACCTCGACGACCGCGACGTCCACGGGAGCGTCGGCGAACGCGGCGAACGCCATCGCGGTGGTGACCTCGAACTTGCTCATCCGGGGACCGCCCGCGGCCTCGGACTGCTGGTCGATCATCCGCACGTACGGCTCGATGTCGCGGTAGGTGTCGACGTAGGTGCGCGGCGAGACGGGCACCCCGTCGATACTGATCCGCTCGGTCGCGAGCTGCAGGTGCGGGCTGGTCGTGCGGCCGGTACGCCGGTGCAGGCGGGTCAGCAGGGCGTCGATCATCCGGGTCACCGACGTCTTGCCGTTGGTGCCGGCGACGTGGATGACCGGATAGTTGTGCTGCGGGGATCCGAGCAGGTCCATGAGCGCCGCGATCCGGGTCAGCGACGGCTCGATCTTCGTCTCGGGCCAGCGCTGGTCGAGTTCGGCCTCGACCAGCGCCAGTTCCGCGAGATCCACCGGGGACGGTTCCCCGGGTCGTTCGGTGCTCACGCCTGACCCAGCTCCGCCAGTCGCGCGGTGAAACGGGCGATCTCCTCTTCGGCGATCTGCTTGCGCGCGGTGATCTTTTCGACGACCTGCGCCGGGGCCTTCGCCAGGAACGCCTCGTTGCCGAGTTTCGCGGACGTGCCGGCCAGTTCCTTCTCGGCGACCGCGAGATCCTTGCGCAGGCGCGCGATCTCGGCGGCGACGTCGATGGTGCCGGAGGTGTCCAGCTCGACCGTCACGGTCGCGCGGGACAGGCGCACCTCGACGGACGCGGTCGCGGCGAAACCGTCCTCGGGCTCGGTGAGGCGCGCCAGCGAGCGCACCGCCGGGA
>NZ_JADZGH010000009.1:19394-23681 GCF_015865005.1 Rhodococcus sp. CX | reverse complement strand
GGTCGCTGCGGAAGCGGCGCACCTCGGTGACGAGCTTCTGCATGTCCTCGATCCGGCGGGCCGCGTCGGCGTCGGTGGCCACCCCGGTCGTGGTCGGCCAGGACGCGATGACCAGCGACTCACCACCGGTGAGCACCTTCCACAGGGTTTCGGTGACGAACGGGATCACCGGGTGCAGCAGGCGCAGCAGCGAATCCAGCACGGCACCGAGCACGGCCCGGGTGTGTGCGGGACGGTCGCCGACGACGGCGGTGCCGTCAATCGAGGAACTGTCGGCGAGCTGCACCTTGGCGAGCTCGAGGTACCAGTCGCAGACCTCGTCCCACGCGAAGTGGTACAGCGTCTCGCAGGCCTTGGAGAACTCGAACTTCTCGAAGGCCTCGTCGACATCGGCGCGGACCTGCTCGAGCCGGTCGAGGATCCAGCGGTCGGCGTCGGTGAGCTCGCCGCGCGCGGGCAGCTCGGTCACGACGGCGCCGTTCATCAGCGCGAACTTGGTCGCGTTGAACAGCTTGTTGGCGAAGTTGCGCGAGGACTGGGCATGGTCCTCACCGACGGCGAGGTCGCTGCCCGGGTTCGCGCCGCGCGCGAGCGTGAAGCGCAGTGCGTCGGCACCGAAGCGCTCGACCCAGTCGAGCGGGTCGATGCCGTTGCCACGCGACTTCGACATCTTCTTGCCGTACTGGTCGCGGACCAGGCCGTGCAGGAACAGATCCTTGAACGGAACCTTCCCGTCGCCCAGCGCGCCGTCCCCCGCGACGTAGGTGCCGAACATCATCATCCGGGCGACCCAGAAGAACAGGATGTCGTAGCCGGTGACGAGAACACTGGTGGGATAGAACTTTTCGAGCTCGGGGGTCTTCTCCGGCCAGCCCATCGTGGAGAACGGCCACAGGCCCGAGGAGAACCAGGTGTCGAGGACGTCGGGGTCCTGCTCCCAGCCTTCGGGTGCGGTCTCGTCGGGGCCGAAGCATTCGATCTCGCCGTTCGGGCCGTACCAGATCGGGATGCGGTGACCCCACCACAGCTGACGGGAGATGCACCAGTCGTGCATGTGGTCGACCCACGCGAACCACCGCGGTTCCTGGCTGGCGGGGTGAATCACCATGTCGCCGTTGCGAACTGCGTCGCCGGCGGCCTTGGCGAGCAACTCGACCTTGACCCACCACTGCATCGACAGACGCGGCTCGATGGTCTCCCCGGAGCGTTCGGAGTGGCCGACGCTGTGCAGGTAGGGGCGCTTCTCGGCGACGACGCGGCCCTGCGCGGCGAGTTCCTCGCGGATCGCGACGCGCGCCTCGAAACGGTCCATGCCGTCGAAACGCGTTCCGGTGTCGGCGATCTTGCCGGCCTTGTCCATGATGGTGGGCATCGGCAGGTTGTGCCGCAGACCCATCTCGAAGTCGTTGGGGTCGTGCGCCGGGGTGATCTTCACGGCGCCGGTTCCGAACGTGGGGTCGACGTAATCGTCGGCGATGACCGGGATCTGCCGTTCGGTGATCGGGTGGTGGATCGTGGTGCCGACGAGGTGCTTGTAGCGCTCGTCGTCGGGGTGGGGTGCACCGCGACGGCGGTGTCGCCGAGCATCGTCTCGACACGGGTGGTCGCGACGACCACGTGCGGTTCGTCGTCGTTCAGGGAGCCGTAGCGCAGGGAGACGAGCTCACCCTCGACCTCCTCGAACTTGACCTCGATGTCCGAGATGGCGGTCTGCAGCACCGGCGACCAGTTCACCAGGCGCTCGGCACGGTAGATGAGCCCGTCGTCGTACATGCGCTTGAAGATGGTCTGCACGGCGCGGGAGAGGCCCTCGTCCATGGTGAAGCGGTCGCGGGACCAGTCGACGCCGTCGCCGATGCGACGCATCTGGCCCTGGATGGTGCCGCCGGACTCGCGCTTCCAGTCCCACACCTTCTCGACGAACTGCTCGCGGCCGAGGTCTTCCTTCTTCTTGCCGTCCGCGGCAAGTTGCTTCTCGACGACGGTCTGGGTGGCGATACCGGCGTGGTCCATGCCGGGCAGCCACAGCGTCTCGAAACCCTGCATGCGCTTGCGGCGGGTGAGCGCGTCCATCAGGGTGTGGTCGAGGGCGTGGCCCATGTGCAGGCTGCCGGTGACGTTCGGCGGCGGCAGCACGATGGAGTAGCCGGGCTTCTCGCTCGTCGGATCGGCCTGGAAGTACCCGGCATCTACCCAGCCCTGGTAGAGCTCGGCCTCGACAGCGCTGGGGTCCCAGCTCTTGGGGAGGGCGTCGGCGGGATTCTGCGGGTTCTCTGGCGCACTGGTCACCAGGCAATCCTAAGCGCCGCGCACAAATCGCCTGGACAGGCCCCGTCGCCCGGACGGCCCGCGCCCGGTCGCGATCACTGCGCCCAGGGCGGGGTGAGTTGCGTGCCGTCGTTCAGGGTCGCGGTCAGCCCCGGGGTGGTCGTGACCCAGACGGTGGTTTCCCGTGGTCCGCCGTCGACGATCACCTCGGCACCGGCGCGCACCAGTGCGACGTTCCCCTGTTCGACTCGGTTGCGGGAGCCGTCGATGGTGACGTGCAGCGTTCCGTCGAGGACGAGGAGCACCTCGTCGCGGCTCGGGCGGTGGGCGACGCCGCGCGTTCCCGCCGGCACCGTCAGCTTCCACGCGCACAGCTGTGTGCTGTTCCGGGACGCCACGTAGGACGCGAACGTGCTGCCGTGCGCGTCGAACCGGACGGCGTCCGCGGCTCCGAGGACCGACATCTTCTCCCCCTCATATAGTCAAGTTACTTGTCTATATGGTCAAGCTTCTTGACCTTTCTGTCAAGATGAGTCCATGACCGACTTCCCGGATCTCCCGGTACTCGTCCTGCGGGCCGCGAGCCAACTGGTCGACGCCATCCAGGAGGGCGTCGCCGCACGCGGGTTCACCGACGTCCGGCCGTCGCACGGATTCGCCTTCGCCCGGATCAGCTCCGGCGACGCCACCGCGTCCGACCTCGCCGAACACCTCGGCGTCACGAAGCAGGCCGCCGGACAGCTCGTCGACCAGCTCGTCGACCGCGGCTACGTCACGCGGGAAGCGGACCCCACCGATGCGCGAGCACGTCTGCTGCGTCTGACCGACCGAGGGTGGGCCTGCACGCGTGCGGCGGACGACGCGGCGCGCGAGGTGGTCGAGCAGTGGCGGGACCGGCTCGATCCCGCGACCTACGCGGCGCTCGGCACCGCCCTGCGGACCGTGGTCACCCCGGGACGCCTGCGCCCCGCGTGGTGACCGCGCCGCGTGTGAATCCGCCCCCGATCGGGTACTCCGTGAGCCCGCAACCGGTCGACACGAACGGGAGACCACGATGATGCGAGCACTGATGCTGGCGGCGGGCGCGGCCGCAGCCGGATACGTCCTCGGCTCGAAGTCGGGCAGAGGCACCTACGACAAGCTGGTGGGTCAGTCCGCGGACCTGTGGCACAACCCCGCGGTCCAGGACAAGGTGCACGAGGCGTCCAAGGTCGTCAAGGACACCGTCCCCCAGGTGTCGAAGGTCGTGAAGGACACCGTGCCCCACGTCCAGGAGACGGTCGGCTCACTGGCGAAGAAGGCCGGCCACAAGCACTGATCGCTCGACGCCGCCGAGCCGGGTCGATCTCAGCCCAGCAGTTCCGGCAGGTCGATCGGCCGGCCCAGCACGTGCTCGGACAGGAACGCCTCGACCGTCCGGTACCAGATCGCGGTGTGCTGCGGGCTGAGCACCCAGTGGTTCTCGCTCGGGAAGTAGAGGAAGCGATGCACGGTCGTGCCGTCGTCGTCGGCGGGCAGGCCGGATTCGGACAGCAGTTCGTACCACAGGCGCAGGGCCTCCCCGATGGGAACGCGATAGTCCTTGTCGCCGTGGATCACCAGCATCGGGGTGACGATGCTGTCGACGTACAGGTGCGGTGAGTTCTCCACCGCCATCTCGGGGGTCATCTCGCGCTGCCAGTACCAGGCGGCGTCGGTCGTGGGCGCGAACTGGTCGAGCGCCCACAGACTCGCGTGGGTGACGATCGCGCGGAACCGGTCGGTGTGCCCGGCGATCCAGTTCGCCATGTAGCCGCCGAACGATCCGCCCATCGCGCCGGTGCGTTCGGAGTCGATCTCGGGCAACGCCTCGGCGGCGTCGGTGATCGTCATGAGATCGGTGAACGGTTCCTTGCCCCAGCGACCCCAGCCGCGCTGCACGAAGGCGCGACCGTATCCGGTGGACAGTGCCGGGTCGGGCAGCAGCACCGCGTAGCCGCGGGCGACGAGCAGCCACGGGTTCCACCGCCACGACCAGGT
>NZ_JADZGH010000009.1:2182-19130 GCF_015865005.1 Rhodococcus sp. CX | reverse complement strand
TCCGGGAAGCTCCGGCAACTCGCTCGGCGCCCGCAACGGCACGACGGTGCCGCGGTCGTCGCCGGTCAGGGCGATCCGCACGGGATCCGGGGGTGCCTCGTAGGACGCGCGCAGCGCATACGCGAACCGGCCGTCCGGCGCGACCTTCACGTCGGTGTAGGCGGCGTCGTCGGTGGTGAGCGGGACGGGCACGTCGGTGCCGAGCGTGAACGCGAAAATCGGTGCGCGGCCGTGGTCGTCGGCGGTGAGCAGCAGACCCGAGCCGTCCGGCAGCCACGCCGACGATGTGGGCCAGCGGTCCCAGCCGACGGTCGTGTCCACCGTCTCCTTGGTGGCAATGTCGCACACCCGCAACGTGATCCGCGGCGGATCCTCGGGAGTGGTGACGGTCTGGTGCAGGTACGCCAGGCGGGTGCCGTCCGGGGAGATCCGGGGCGCGGTGGACTCGGCGTCCTCGTCGTCGACGATCGAGGTGCGCAGGCCGGTTTCGAGATCGACGCGCACGAGCGTGCTGCGGCGCGATGCGAGCGGGCCGGGTATCGACCACGTGGTGACGGCGAAGCTGCCGTCGGCGGCGATGTCGAGGTCGGCGTTGCGCAGCGAGCCGCGGATGCCGGGCGTCAGGTCGGCGAGGGTCTTCTCGGTGCCGACCGAGAGCAGGTGCGGGCGGTCCGGGCCGAGGTCGGCGTCCCAGTAGCGGACGGGATAGCCGGTGTGCAGGACGGCGGAGACCTTGGCGTCCTTGCGGGCCGAACGGATGCGCTCGTCGTCACTGTCGGAGTGGCCCAGCACGTTCGCGGTCACGACGATGCGATCGGCGCGGGTTGCCGTGCGCACCGCGGAGATTCCGCCCGCGCGCTGCGCGATCTGCTCCGCTTCTCCCCCGCCGGCGGGCAGCCGCCACAGCGACGCCGGATCGTCGTCGCCACCGCGCGCGGCGGTGAACAGCAGGTCGCCCGACGCGGTGAAGACCGGGTTCGATTCGCCCTTCGCACCGTGGGTGAGCCTGCGCGCCGGGTTCTGCCCCTGAGGATCGAGTTCCCACAGCGCGCCGACATAGGCGGTGGACTTCTCGTCGAGTGTGGACTGTGCGATCACCACGCGCGTGCCGTCCGGAGACAACGCGAGAGTTGTGACGCGGGGAAGGGCAAGGTAGTCGTCGAGGTCGTCGAACGCCGTCATGGCGCACACAGTAGTGCCGCGACCCGTGCAGTTCCGGGACTCTGCGGGGCGGGTGTGCGGAAAGTGGCGTGGCGGCCGGTTGTAATCTGGTTGCCGATCATCCCCACCTCGAACGGAGAACACTGCTGTGGTCGACCTCGCCTTCGTCATCGCCGGTTCGGAAGCGACCGGTGGCGCCGGCCTGCAGGCGGACCTGAAGACCTTCCAGCAGCTGGGGGTGTACGGCCTCGGCACCACGACGTGCATCGTCTCGTTCGACCCGGAGAACAACTGGGGACACCGGTTCGTGCCGATCGATCCGCAGGTCATCGCCGACCAGATCCAGGCCGCGACCGCCGCGCACAACCTCGACGTCGTGAAGATCGGCATGCTCGGCACGCCCGCGACGATCGACGTGGTCGCCGAGGCGCTGGGCCGGCAGTCCTGGCGGCACGTGGTGCTCGACCCGGTCCTGATCTGCAAGGGTCAGGAACCCGGCGCCGCCCTCGACACCGACAACGCGCTGCGCACCCAGATCCTGCCGTACGCGACTGTCGTGACCCCCAATCTCTTCGAGGCCCGAACCCTCTCCGGCATGGACAGCATCGCGTCCGTCGACGACCTGATCGAGGCCGCGCGGCGCATCCACGACCAGGGCCCGCAGTACGTCATCGCCAAGGGCGGTGTCGAGCTCGACGGCGACGACGCGGTCGACGTGCTGTTCGACGGCACCGACGTCACGCTGCTCACGGCACCGAAGATCGGCAACGAGCGCGTCTCCGGCGCAGGCTGCACCCTCGCCGCGGCGATCACCGCCGAACTCGCGAAGGGCACCGACGTCGTCCAGGCCGTCCAGATCGCGAAGGAGCTCGTCACCCGCGGCATCAAGGGCCGGGTGTCGGCGAACACCCCGTTCGACACCGTGTGGCAGGGCGCGTAGCCCGTCCCGGACCTTCCCTGATCGACGACCTCGGCAAGTAGTCGTCGCACCACCCGCTTCGCGGACCACATCCGCTCGGCCGCCAGTCATCCTTCCCTGCAATCGTCGCAGCGGATGACTGGCAGCCGAGCGGATTTTGTCGTTCAGGCCCTGCATTCCCCCTTGCACACAGCACCCTCTCAGAATACGATTCTGCCGTGACAGAAGGGGGTTCTCGTTTCTGAGACCGGTAATCTTCCCCTGGCGAGTTCCGCGTCCACGCCCGGTCGGGACGACGGCGTTCATTCACCAATGCGCTTTGAACATGTTGCGTGAGAAGACAACTCGAAGATACGGAGGACAGCGGTGAAAGTCGAAGTGGATCCGAAACGCTGCCAGGGACACACACTGTGCGCCATGGCCGCCCCGACGCTGTTCGAATTGAGCGATATCGACGGCCACGCGACAGCCGTCGACGCCGACGTTCCCGCTCACCTGGCCGACTCGGCGCGGGAAGCTGTGCGCAGCTGCCCCGAACAGGCGATCTCCGCCCTGTGACCCGCTGGGCCGCAACACCATCCACCACCGGACGCTAGAGAGGGCAATGCCGTGAGCGCTGACGAGGCCGTCATCGAGACCGATCACCGAACACCCGTATTCCAGTTCGACAGGCACGCACCGGACTACCGCGACAACTTCTCGGAGATCACCAGGGAGATGCACTCCAAGTGCCCCGTGGCCTGGTCCGACACACACGGTGGCCACTGGGTTGCCGCAGGTGGCGAGGCGGTGTTCACCCTCGCACGCTCAGCCTCCATCTCGAACGATCACGACATCAAGGGGGTTCGCCGCGGATACAAGGGCATCATGATCCCGACCGCCGTCAGGGCATCGGGAGTCCGCGGCGGGATCCTGGAGATGGACGACCCCGAACATCGCGAGTTCCGGGCCGTGCTCAATCCGTACTTGTCCCCCGCGGCCGTCGAGAAGTGGGTTCCGCTCATCGACGAGGTGATCCGCGCGTGCCTCGACGAGAAGATCGAAACGGGCAGGATCGATTTCATCGACGACCTCGTCAACATCGTCCCGGCGGTGATCACGCTGGCCATGCTGGGCATACCGGTCGCCAAATGGAAGGTGTACTGCGAACCCGTCCACGCCGCGATGTACACACCCCCGGACTCACCCGACGTCCATCGGGTGGCCGAACTGCACCGCATCATGGGTTTGGATCTCCTCTCCAGCCTCCACGAGATCCGTGAGAACCCCCGCCCCGGCATGGTGGACGCGATCGCAAGGGCCACGATCGACGGCGAGAAGCCCGACGACCTCGAACTGCTCGGCGTTCTCAGCCTCCTCATCGGTGGTGGCTTCGATACGACGACCGCCCTGACCTCGCATGCGCTCGAATGGCTCTCCCAGAATCCCGACCAGCGCGAAATCCTCAGCGCCGAACGAGACACCCTCCTCGATTCGGCCACCGAGGAGTTCCTGCGCTACTTCTGCCCGTCGGCCGGGGACGGCCGCACGTTCTCAGCAGACGTCGAACTCGACGGCGTGCAGTTCAAGGAGGGCGAACGTGTCTGGCTGTCCTGGGCGATGGCGAACCGGGATCCGGCACTGTTCACCGACCCCGACGAGATCGACCTCGAGCGTAAGGGCAACCGGCACTTCAGCTTCGGGCTCGGCGTCCATCGCTGCATCGGATCCAACCTGGCCCGCAAGATGTTCAAGCGGATGCTGGTCGCGGTGCTCGACCGCACGCCGGATTTCCGGTGCGACCCCGAAGGCACGATCCACTACGACTCCATCGGTGTCATCCAGGGCATGCGTCGGCTTCCGGCCACCTTCACACCCGGCCCCCGGCTCGGCGCCGGACTCGACGAGACCCTCGCCGCGATCCAGAAGACGGTCGACGAACAGGGACTCGCTGCGCCGGTGACCGCACGGAGATGAGCGCCGCCGACGCCCGACGGACGGCGTCACTCCCCGACCTGATCAGGACTTCGATGAACATCGACGACATGGTGATGATCAGCATCGACGACCACGTGGTCGAACCCGCTGACATCTTCGAGAAGCACTTCCCCAAGAGCCTGATCGACCAGGCGCCCAAACTCACGGCCAACCCGCGCAACCCCAACGTGCAGGCATGGCAGTTCCAGGGCACGATTGTCGGCAGTTCCGGCCTCAACGCCGTGGTCTCGTGGCCCAAACACGAATGGGGCATGGATCCCACGGGCTACGCCGAGATGCGACCCGCCGTCTACGACATGGATCTGCGGGTGCGCGACATGGACGCCAACGGCACCCTCGCCGCAACCCTGTTCGCGACCTTCCCCGGCTTCGCCGGCACCCATCTCGCGAGCCTGCCCGACAAGAAGCTGTCCCTCGCCGCGTGCAAGGCCTTCAACGACTGGGTCGTCGGCGAGGTCCCCGACGCCCATCCCGGACGGTTCATCCCGATCGGCATCATCCCGTTCTTCGACGTGGACGAGTCGGTCGCCGAAATCCACCGCATCGCCGCGATGGGATGCCGCTCGATCAGCATTCCCGAAACCCCCTACGGCGTCGGCGAGGGATTCCCCGACTTCAAGTCCGGCTACTGGGATCCGATCTTCCGGGCGTGCGTCGAGCACGGCATCGTCCTCAGCCTGCACATCGTGGGTCGCGCCGTGGCTCGACCGGCTCGAACGCCACATCGTCAACCAGTCCTGGACCGGAGTGAGCTTCCTGCCCGACAACATGTCCCCTACGGAGGTCTGGCGGAACAACTTCCTGGCCTGCTACATCACCGAGCCGAGTGGCCTGAACAACCGCCACCGCCTGGGAATCGACACCATCGCATGGGAATGCGACTACCCCCACTCCGATTCGACCTGGCCGAGATCGCCGGAAATCCTGAAGGCCGAGCTGGACGCCGCCCGGTGCACCGACGAAGAGATCGACAAGATCACCTTCGCCAATGCCGCGCGGTTCTTCGGCTGGGATCCGTTCGCGCACATCCCGCGCGAGCAGGCCACCGTCGGCGCACTGCGAGCACGGGCCACCGATGTGGACATCAGCGAGACGTCCAAGGAGGAGTACCGCCGGCGCTACGAGCTCGCGCACCCCTGAGCCCTCCGGGACTCGACATCCGATCCGCTTCGACCGAGAAGGAACATCCATGACAGACACCCCACAGCTGTCCGGCAAGGTCGCGATCGTCACCGGCGCCGGAGGCGGGATCGGCCGGGCCTATTCCCGGGGTCTCGCCGAAGCCGGGGCAGCGGTGGTTCTCGCAGACGTCAACCTCGATTCCGCGACCGCGGCCGCCGAGGAACTGACAGCCGCGGGTCATCGCGCACTCGCGGTCCGTGTCGACGTCAGCGACGAAGCGAGCACGACCGAGATGGCGGCAACCGCGGCGGAACACTTCGGGTCCGTCGACATCCTGGTGAACAACGCGGGCCTGATGGCCGAAGTCGTCGGCGAGGGGACGCTCACCACGATGGAGCTCGACCTCTGGAACCGCACGCTCGGCGTCAACCTGACGGGCCCGCTGCTGTGCACCCGCGCCGTGGTGCCGTACATGAAGGAACGCGGCTACGGCAAGATCGTGAACCAGTCCTCGAGCGGTGCCTTCATGGCCGCACAGGCATACGGCATCACCAAGCTCGGGCTGGTGAGTATGACCGTGTCGCTGGCCCGCGAGCTGGCACCGTTCGGAATTCGCGTGAACGCCATCGCACCCGGAATGGTCAACACCGAAGCCGGTTCGATCGCATCACCGCCGGAACTCAAGGAAATGGTCAAGCACGCCATCCCGTTCCCTTTCGGCGAACCGGAGGAACTCGTCCCCGGTCTGCTGTACCTCGTGTCCTCGGGAAGCGACTGGGTTACCGGCCACACCCTCAACATCGACGGCGGCTGGGTCGTTCGCGTCTGAATCCCTTGTTCGACACAACTTCTCACAGACAGGAACACCAATGAAGCACTACCTGCTCGTCGAGTCGTACCCCTCCCACCCCGAGCGGCTGGAAGAGTTCAACAAGTGGTACGACGAGGTCCACATCCCCGAGGTGGTCGCGCTCGACGGATTCGTGGGCGCCACGCGCCTGAGCCCTGCCGACGCCGACGGTGGCCCGTCGGTCACGCTGTACGAACTCGAGGGCGATCCCCACGTGGCCAAGGCCAACGTCCATGCCGCGGCGGCGGCGAAGCAACTGAACATGTCGGACTCGTTGAGCTACGGCCCCATCCCGAAGATGCGGATCATGGAGGTGAAGTCCGAGCACTCCAAGTCCTCCGGATAGCCCGTGCCCGTGCGCGTTTTCGGTAGCCACCGCTACCGAAAACGCGCACGACGGTCAGGGGCGGACACCTCCGAATTCGCGCAGCCACTTCAGACCCGGCTCGCGGGTGCGGGTGATGCCCTTGTAATCGGCCATGTCCTCGGGCAGTTCGTCGAGCACACGGTAGAGGCGGTCGGCCCATTCGGGCACCCGGGCGATGTCCTCGAACGACAGCAGGTAGGTGCGGATGAGGAACATGATCGCGCCGGACGTACCGAGGCGCACGAGGTGCTGGACCTCGACGCGCAGGTGCAGCCGCCGCCCCACGTCTTCGAGAGGTCCCTCGGCGAGCAGTCGCCGGTCCCGGCCCCATTCGGGATAGGTCTCGGTGGACTGGTCGAGCCGGCGATCGACGCTGAGCGACCAGTTGGTGCGCCGGTAGCACTGTCCCGGCTGCAGCCCCATGAGGAACTGCTGGGCGCGCGGGATCACCCCTTCGGCATGGACACGCGGTACCGGACCGTGGATCTGGAGAAAACTCATGCCGACGTCGAAGCGCAGCGACCAGTCGGCCGCGAAGGTCACCAGGCCGGCGTCACCCCACAGCGCTCCCTCGCGCTGGTCGAGCAACACGACGTCCTCCTGGATCTGCCTGCCGATGAAGCGCAGCGGAGACTCGGGAAGCGTGGACCGCTCACCGAAGACGAAGGCCTGTTCGACGTCGAGCACCCGGTTGCTCCAGCGCAGGATCGCGCCGTCACGGTCGAGCGCGAACGTGCGCGGGTCGGCGTCGGTGAGCATCCGCATGAGCGTGACCATCGCGTCCCACTGCGCGATCTCCATGTGCGGAAGGGATTGGAAGCGAGTGTGATCGGCAGCGAGAATGCGCTCACGCTCGGCGAGGTCGTCGAGGTAGCAGCCGTCGATGTCGACGGGATGCCGGCCCCATCCGCCCGCAGCAGTTTCCACCACGCTTCCGGCGGGTTCGAGGTTGGTGCTGTAGCGGTAGGTGTCGCGGGCGAACGGAAACGGGAAACGTGCAATCCGATCCGGAAGATCGGTGCCGCTGTCACGGATCGCGAAATCTATTGTTGCACTCACAGATCCAACTCCAATCTCTCTCCGCTCGCGCGGGAGACACACGGCATCAGGCAATCCCCCACTTCCTTCTCCGCCTCACCGAGATACAGGTCGCGATGGTCGATCCCACCACCGGTAGCGGGCAGGCGGCATTCGCCACACACGCCCTGCCGGCAGAGGTTGGGTACCGCGATCCCTTCGGATTCGAGTGCTTCGAGCAGGCTCACGCCGGAGTCGACCACGACATCGAGACCACTGCGGCGCAGGTGCGCGGTGAACGGCGCGCCCGGGTCGAGCGCGCCGACACCGAAGTGCTCGTAGTGGACGCGCGCGTCGGGCCATCCGGCGGCCCGGGCACGCGTTGCGAGGTCGTCGATGAGACCGGACGGGCCGCAGACGTACATGTGCGCCCCGATGGGCTGATCCAGCAGCACGGAGTCCACGTGGGCACGGAAGCGATCCTTCGAATCGTAGGTCCGCAATCGGTCCCCGCAGAGTTTCCGCAGTTCTTCGAGGTGGGGGCCGTCCCCGTCGCGGAAAACGTAGTGCACCTCGAACGAGCGCGCCCACTGCACGGCGGCGCGGACGTGGGACAGTATCGGGGTGACTCCGATGCCACCCGCGACGAGCACGTGGTGCCGGGCCGTGAGGACCGGAGCGAAAGCGCTACGCGGGGTGGAGATCGAAACACGATCGCCGACCCTCAGGTCCTGGATCCACCGCGACCCGCCGCGTCCGGATTCCTCGAGCCGCACCGAGATCGCGTAGTGGTCGGGTTCGAACGAGGGACCGGTCAGCGAATAGGAATTGCGCCGCGCTCGCCCGTCGGGTCCCGTGCCGCACGCGACGACGACGTGACTGCCGGGAGTGAAGGACGGCAACGACCGACCTCCCGGATCGGCCAGGCGAACGTGCCGGACGGTGGGAGACAATTCGATCGTGTCGGTGACCGACAGATACAGGTCCGTCTCGGCACGCGCATACCCTGCCGAGGCATCCGACATCAGCGTCATCAGAGCTCCTCCGCATCGATCATGTAGCCGAGATAGGCGCCGTGCAGGCGCGAAACATGGTGGTAGACGACCAGTTCCGATGCACAGGTCGGACATGTCGTGCACTGTCCGATCCCGACCTCCGCGAGATGCGTGGCGTGACAGTGCGCGCAGTAGACGCTGCGCGTCGTCACGTCGATCGGAACGGGGAGGATCTCGGCGTCGAGAAGTCCTCCGGCCACGGCCGCCGCTCGCGCCGACAGCACTGCAGCCTCCGGCCCGACGAGAACCAGTCGCCACCCCACCCGGGCGGCACTCAGTTGACGTTCGAGGACCTCCGCCGCGGTGTCACCCCACACGGTCGGCAGTCGTAACCAGCCGACTCGACGGCCTCCGAAGGACGACACGAGACTCCGCGCTTGCGCGAGTGCGGCGTCACCGAAGGACAGAATGGTCACCGAGCGTCCGCCCTCTGCGATGCGCCGCTCTTCCTCCCATCTCGGCACGCTGGTGGTATCCATACAGACGCTCATCGCATCACCTACGGCGCGAAGGACCGGTGGCCGACGTAGAACGCGAGCGCGCCCTCGGGGGTGGTGAAGCGGATGCGAGATCCCTTGGGAAAGAAGATCGCATCGCGAGCTCGCGCGATCTCGACCTGCCCGGTGTCGAGGTTCTCGAGGCGGAACTCGCCGTCGAGAACCACCTTCATCTCGTCGTACTCGTACATGTAGTCGAGCGGAGCCTCGGTGGGTTCGAGGGCGAAGTACCCCGCCGCCATCTCCGATCCGTCGGGGTTCGGATAGACGTCGTCGATGTACCCCTTCGTTCCCGGGAATTCGTCGAGCGACATCTGCGGGAGCGTCTTCCAGAATCCGGAGGTCACCCGGAAAACGGGTGCTGTGGTCGTGGTCTCGGACATGAGAACTCCTCGGAAAGGAATGCGCGAACGCGCGCTGTGCGGCGAAACGTCGATCGCTGACGTGAAACACACGATAATGCGAAGAAACGCAGCGATGGGTTGCCGCTCGGTTAACGCGTGTAACCGATTCCTCTCGGAAGCACGACTTTCGGGCCGCGGGCCATGAAGCCCGCGGCCCGAACGAAGAGTTCGTCAGTTGCCGGATCCGAAGAAAGCGCGGTGCCAGATGCGCGTGACGATCTGCGCTCCCTGCTCGACCGGCATCGGAGACCGCTGGAGAGCATCCTGGGCATACCAGACGTAGGCGGACTGTTCCACCATGCACGCGGCGGCCTCGACCACGCCCCGCACGTCGAGACCGCCGACCGTGTCCATGCCACACTTCACCTTGAGCACGGTGGTGAACCGGTCGATGTGCCGATTGCGCATCGACCACCAGATCTCGCGGAAACGCGGGTCGACGCTCGCAGCCTCGACGAGAGTCCGCATGATGTCGCGGTTTTCGTAGTAGTGAGACAGGTAACCGGTGTTCGCTTCGAGCAGCGCCTGGTACGGATCGTCCTCGATGCGGTGCTCGGTCGCACCACTGGCACGGAACAGATCGTCGTGCGTGTCGGCGATCAACGTCGCAAACAGGTCCTCCTTGTCACTGAAGTACCTGTACAACCCCCCGAGCGACATCCCGGCTTCCGTCGCGACGCCACTCATGGTGGCGCCGACGTAACCGTCGCGAGCAAAGACCGAGCGCGCCGCTTCCAGCAGCTTGGTGCGGGTACGGCGCCCCTTGGTGGTGTTCGGCAGGTGCGACATGTCCCTCCTTTCGTTGCGGGCATCGTAGCCGTTCAACACAATGTTCATCAGAGTTAACAAAAAAGCGACGTCACTCTCTTGACGTGAGCCACGTTACTACTCCAGAATCGTTTCATCGACATCGCGTCCCTTCCCGCGACGCCTCTTTTGCTTCTTCATCCGGCTTCCACCGAAACGGAGTCCCCCGTGAATTCCCGCGCAACCACTCTCGCCACCGTCGTGCAGGGCCACACCGCCGGCACCCGGACTCCCCTCGAACTCTTCCTCGACCACCTCGAGCGCGATCCCCACGCCCTCGCCGTCTGCGACGACCGAGGACACGCCCTGTCCCGCGCCGAACTGTGGGAGCTGGCCGGCGAGGTCGAGCAGGAACTTGCCGTCCATGGTCTGGGCGAAGGCGATCTCGCCATCGTCTGCATGCCCAACTGGACCGAGTGGATGACGTCCTATCTGGGTGTCGCGCGACGCGGGATGATCGCCGGCACCCTGCCGGTGACCACCGACCCCCGATCCATCGCCTACACCGCGAACCTCGTGGGTGCGAAGGTTGTCGTGCTTCCCCTCGAACATCGCGGCCGCGACTTCGTCGCCGAATCCGAGGTTCTGGCAGAAGAACTCGGACGCGAGGTGAAGATCCTCCTCGTCGACGGTGACGGAACCCGCACCTGGCGTACCTTCGGCGGCGCACCGGTGACGATCCCGGCCTATCCGGACGACCTGGTCCACGTGCTGTTCTCGTCGAGCACCACCGGAAAGTCGAAGGCGATCGCACATTCCGAGGCGAGCCTGAGCGCCTATAACCGGATGGTCATCGACCGCTACGAGGTCTCCGGTGAACGGCCGATCTTCATGCCCTCCCCGCTCGGTCACAGCACGGGCTTCTGGCACGGCGCCCGGATGTCGCTGATGACGGGTGCCTCCCTCGTCCTGCAGGATGCCTGGAAGCCCCGCCGGGCGCTCGAGCTCGTCGAGAAGTACGGCTGCGAGATCACCGTGGCCGCAACTCCTTTCCTCAAGGACATCGTCGACACCGAATGGGATTCCACAGCACCCAAGCTGGCCGGGATGCGGATCTTCCTGTGCGGCGGCGCCCCCGTCGCCCCGAGCCTCATCGAACTGGCGCAGGAACAGATGCCCGACACCCGTATCGCGGCGATCTGGGCGATGAGCGAGGGCGGCGCGACCTCGAGCCTGCCGGGCGACTCCACGGAGCTCGTTGCGCACACCTGTGGCAAGGTGATGCCCGGCGTGACGCTCGAGACGATCCGCGAGGACGGCACGCTCGCACCGCGCGGGACCGACGGTGAAATCGTCATGCGTACCCCGTCGCTCTTCCTCGGCTACATCGGCCAGGAACAGCTCTACCGCGAGTCGTTCACGAACGACGGCTGGTTCCGCACCGGCGACACCGGAATCGTGGACGACAACGGCTACCTGCGTCTGACCGGACGTCTCAAGGACCTCATCATCCGCGGCGGCGTCAACATCTCCCCCGTCGAGATCGAGAACGCCGTCTCGGGGCACCCGCAGGTCGCGCGCGTGGCCGTCGTCGGCGGCCCCGACGACCGACTCGGTGAACGGATCTGCGCGGTGATCCAGCCGCTCGGCGCCGCCCCGACCTTCGACGAACTCGTCGGATGGCTCGCGGATCGCGACGTGCCTCGGAGGTTGTGGCCGGAGTCGATCCGCATTCTGCCCACCATGCCGGAGACCCCCGCCGGGAAGATCCGCAAGAACGTTCTCAGAGAACTGATCTCGTCAGGAGAAGATATGACCAGCAGCACCGTCGACCTCACGACGCAGACCGTCACGCTCCGCGACATCGACGTGACCTACACCCGCGCCGGTGAGGGCCCCGCGGTCGTGCTGATCCACGGACTCGCCGAAGATCACCGCAGCTGGCGCGCCGTCCAGGAAGCCGGACTGCCGGTGACCACCTACGCCTACGACCTCCGTGGGCACGGACGCACCACCGTCGGCTCGCCCGCCGGCACTCTCGCCCAGCTGCGCGACGATCTGATCGCCTTCCTCGAAGAGGTCACCGGTCCCGCGATCTGCGTCGGCTTCTCTCTCGGCGGCACCGTCGTCCTCTCCGCCGCGGCCGAGCGCCCCGACCTCGTGACGAAGGTCGTCGCACTGGGCACCTCGAGTGTCGTCGGCCGCGGAGCGGCAGGCTTCTACGCCGGCCGCATCGAACTCTTCCGCGGCACCGACGCCGAGGAGCAGCGCACCGCCCTCCGCGCCGATACCGCTGCTGCCCTGCACAGCCCGGACTCCGACCTCGACGCCGTCACGGACTTCCGGCTCGAAGCCGTCGGCGGGGCGCAGGGTTACATCAACGCCTCCACCGCCATGGCCGCACTGGTCGAGTCGCCGCTCACCCCCGAGTTGGCCCGGATCGGGAGCGAGACCGAGGTCGCGATCGTCGGTGCCGACCACGACACCTTCTGCCCGAAGAAGGCCGCGGACATCATCCTCGGTGCGATCGAGCACGCCACCTACTCCGAGATCACCGGTGCCGGCCACCTGATGCTCGTGGACCAGCCCGAGCAGTCGATCGAGACGCTTCGCCGACTTCTCCCCTGAGAAGCGCTACCGATCAATCACTTCCAGAACACCGTCCTTCCGAAAGGCTCCATGATGCAAGAACGTCCCACCGCCCTCGTCACCGCCGCCGCGGGCGCAGGAATCGGCGCCGCCATCGCCACCCGCCTCGCCGCCGACGGTTTCGATGTCGTCATCACCGACGTCCACGAGCGCCGCAGCCAGGAACTGGCCGCGAAGCTGGCCGGCGAGCACGGACGCGACTTCGACAGCTACGTCCTCGACGTCACCGACGAGGCCCGGGTCGAGGCCGTCGTGTCCGAGATCGCCGCGAAGAAGGGCCGCCTCGACGTTCTCGTCAACAACGCCGGCTGGAGCAAGATCGAGCCCGTCGCCGAGATGTCCTCCGAGACCTGGAAGCGTTGCCTCGATGTCGACCTGAACGGCACCTTCTACACCATGCGCTACGCGCTTCCGGTGATGCAGAAGAACAACTCCGGCGCAATCGTCAACATCAGCTCGATCGCCGCCTACGAGACCAGCACGGAGCACGGCGCCGCCTACTCCGCAGCCAAGGCCGGTGTCCTTGCCCTCACCCGCGTCGCCGCCGCCGAGAACGGCAAGCACGGCATCCGGGTCAACGCCATCACCCCGGGCCTGATCTACAACGACTTCCTCCGCAAGATCTACCCGGACGAGTTCTTCTCCGGCTACGCCGAGAACCGCTCCCTCGTCGGCCGTGTCGGCCGCCCCGAGGACGTCGCCGGGCTGGTGTCGTTCCTGGTCGGACCCGACGCCGGTTACGTCACCGGCGAGGTCTACGGCATCAGCGGTGGGGTGCACCCGCATGGCTGAGAACCCGCTGCACCTGCCCATCCGTGAGCTCACCGACGCCTACGCGCGTGGTGACCTGAACCCCATCGACGTCACCGAGGAGGTCCTCGACCGGATCGAGCGATTCGATCCGGAGGTGCGCGCCTACGTGACGGTCACGGCCGATCTGGCTCGTTTCCAGGCGGCCGACGCGGCCGATCGGTACTCCCGCGGGGAGCGCGCCCCGCTCCTCGGGGTCCCGGTATCCATCAAGGACGCCTTCCACCTCGCGGACACGGAGACCGGCCTCGGATCGCTGACCCAGCGCGGGCGCGTCGCCCGGTCGGATTCCGGTGCCGTCGCCCGCCTGCGTGCAGCGGGTTCCGTGATGCCGGGCAAGACGAGCGTTCCCGAGTTCTGCCAGTCCGCCACCAGCGACAACCTGCTCGGTCCCGAGACCGGCAACCCGTGGGATCCGACGCGGACCCCGGGCGGTTCGAGTGGCGGCGCGGCGGCCTCGGTCGGTGCCGGCCTCGCCACGATCGGACTCGGTTCGGACGGCGGCGGATCCATCCGGATCCCCGCGGCCTTCAGCGGCCTCGTGGGATACAAGCCGACCACCGGTTTGTGTGCGGACGAGCGCGGCTTCCGGGCGATGACGGACTTCGTCACGGCCGGTCCGCTCGCCTGGACGGTGGACGACGCCCGCATCATGACCGAGATCCTCGCCGAGACGAGTTTCGCCCGTGCCTCGGTACCGAACCGACGGATCGCCTTCTGCCCACGTCCGGACGGACGTCCCGTCGATCCCGCCGTCGTCCGCACGGTCGAGGCCGCCGCCTCCATCCTGTCGGATCTCGGTCACGAGGTCGTCGAGACCGACATCCCGATCCACGGCTGGAACGAGATCTTCGGGCCCCTCGTGCTCGACGACGAACTCCGCGAGCGGGCGCATCTGCTCGAACGTCCGGAACTGCTCACCCCGTACGAACGCGCAAGCCTGCGCGCCGCGGAGCAGCTGACCAGCGCCGAGGTCGCCCTCGCACGCGAGGCACTGGGTGATTTCCGCCGCCGTGTCGACAGCTTCCTGCACGACTTCGACGCGATCCTCACCCCCACGGTCGCGACCGTTGCGTTCCCCCACGAACAGCGGCCGAAGACGATCGACGGCGAGAAGGCGGACTGGTTGTGGGGCGCCTTCCCCTTCACCTCGCCGTTCAATGTCGCTGCAACACCTGCGATCTCGCTTCCCGCGGGGACCTCGGAAGGACTGCCGATCGGTGTCCAGCTGGTCACCGCTCGCGGCCGCGACGCCGACCTGCTGAACCTCGCGGAGTCCTTGGAGTCGGCACTCGGTTTCGACTACGCTCCGGTGCGCGAGCGCTGGGCGTCCCGGCCGGTCCCGGAGCCGGTGTCGTGACCGCCGGGCTCGACTGCCGGCGCCACGGGGGCGTCCTCGAGATCGTCCTCGACCGTCCGGACCGGCGCAACGCTCTCTCCCGGGAACTTCTCCGCGAACTCCGCCGGGTCTTCACCGACCTGCCGGACGGAATCCGTGCCGTGGTCCTCACGAGTTCGGGACGGGTGTTCTGTGCGGGCGCGGACTTCGCCGATCTGACAGGCACTTCCGCCGACCTCGACTACGACCGGGATCTCGAGGACGCATGCGCCTCGATCCGCAACAGCGCGGTTCCCGTCGTCGCCGTCGTCGACGGGGCATGCGTCGGCGCCGGTGTCGAGCTCGCCACCTCGTGCGACGTCCGGATCGTCGGCCCGCGAGCATGGTTCCGGGTCCCGGCCGTCGAACTCGGGTTGCTGTACAACCCGGCGTCGATCCGCCGGGTCCACGCCACGCTGCCCCGCACGACGGTCACCCGGCTGCTGGTGCTCGCCGAACGATTCGACGCCGACGACGCGGTACGCAGCGGACTGGCCACCCATTCCGCGGACGGGGATCCGCGCGAGCACGCTCTGACGCTTGCGGAGCGGCTCGTCGGTCTCCCGGAGGACGCCTTCTCCACGACACGGGACCTGCTCCGCAGACTCGACGACGGAGACTACGACGACGCCGCATGGCAGGCCACTCGAATCCGCTTGATGGACAGCACCGCTCGACACGAGGCCGTCGCCGCGGCCTCCGAGCGGCACGGCGCCTCCGCCTCCTGACACCCTCTCCACCCCAAGGAAAGCTCATGAACGCAGTTGCCTCCCTGAAGGGCTACGACCTCGGTAGCCGTGTCGTCTCGTACGACGAATCCGACGCGATCCTCTACGCGCTGTGCGTCGGCGCGCGCCCGGACCAGCTGCCGCTGGTCTACGAGCGGGATCTGCACGTGCTGCCGACCTTCGGCCTGGGTCTGGGCCTGTGGGCGGTCGAGGAAGCCGGCGAGCTCGGCGCCTACGACCGGCTGAAGTCGCTCCACGCGGCACAGCAGCTGACAGTCCATGCGCCCTTCCCTCGCTCGGGCAAGCTCGAGATGCGTGCCCGCGTCGCCGACGTCTGGGACAAGGGATCCGCGGCGACCGTCGACATCGCCGTCGAGTGCGAGCAGTTCACCGCGACCTACTCGATCCACCTGCCCGGCTCGGGCGGCTGGGGCGGTGAACGCGCACCCTCCGCGCCGCGGATCGATCTCGAATCCGCTCCGTTCCGGCAGGATTCCCACATCGCCGCAAACCTGCCGGCCCTGTACCGCCTCACCGGCGATCTGCATCCCGTCCACATCGACCCGGAGGTCTCTTCGGGCTACGGCTTCGAACGACCCATCCTGCACGGCCTGTGCACGCTGGGCATCGCGGCGCGCACCGTCGCCGAGGTCGCCGGAGCCCAGCCGTGGGAACTCCGGGAGCTCCGAGCCCGCTTCGCGGCGCCGGTTCTGCCCGACGCCACGCTGACCGTCCGGGCACAGGCCGCCGGCACGAACGTCGACTTCGACGCACGCATCGGCGACACCGGTGTCCTCTCGGGCGGGCACGCGGAATTCTGACCGCACACCACGTTCGACCCCCAGCTCTACAGAAGGAAATTCCCCCGCTCCACAGGAAAGTCCCGCCGAAAGGGCACATCCATGACCGCACACGCCGCTTCCAGCTTCGGAACCAAGCAGCAAAAACGCGCGTTCCTCGCCAGTCTCGTCGGCACCACCGTCGAGTGGTTCGACTTCTTCATCTACGCCACAGCCGCCACGCTCGTCTTCTCGACGATCTTCTTCCCGAAGCTGGGATCGAATGTCGGCATCCTGGCCTCCTTCGCGACCCTCGGTGTCGCCTTCCTCGCCCGCCCGGTCGGCGCGTTCATCTTCGGCCATCTCGGTGACCGCCTGGGCCGCCGCACGACGCTGATCACGACGCTGACCGTGATGGGTGCCTCCACCGGCCTCATCGGTCTGCTGCCCACCTGGGAGCAGGTCGGCATCTGGGCTCCCGTCATGCT
>NZ_JADZGH010000009.1:0-2172 GCF_015865005.1 Rhodococcus sp. CX | reverse complement strand
GGGCGGTGCCGTGCTCATGAGCGTCGAGAACGCGCCGAAGGCCCGGGAGCGCTTCTACGGATCCGCTCCGCAGATCGCCAGCCCGCTCGCGCTGGTTCTGGCGACCGTCGTCATGTACTTCGTCGCCCGGATGCCCAACGAGCAGCTGATGTCCTGGGGATGGCGGATTCCGTTCCTCGCCGGCTTCGTTCTCGTGGTCATCGGCCTGATCATCCGGCTCGGTGTCGAGGAGTCGAGCGAGTTCACCGAGGTGAAGGAGACGGGTTCGGTCACGGACCGCCCCATCCTCACGGTTCTGCGGACGTTGCCGGGTCGAGTCCTCGCCGGCATCGGCCTGCAGGCCAGCGTGATCGTGCTGTTCTATCTGATCACCACGTACATGCTCACGATGGCGACGAACGTCCACGGGTTCTCCAAGAGCGACACACTGATGATCCTGCTGGTCGCCGCGACCATCGACCTGTTCGCGATGGTCGGCGTCGGCATCCTGTGCGACCGCCTGTCGGCGTGGACCGTCTTCATCGGCGGCGTGGTGTTCACGGGCCTGTTCGCCTTCCCCCTCTTCCTGCTGTTCAACACGGGAAACATGGGGCTGATGATCGTCGCGTTCTCGGCTGCCCTCGTCCTCGGTCACGCCACCACCTATGCCGTGGTGTCGAGCATGACCGCCGACCTGTTCCCCACCGAGGTCCGGTACAGCGGTGTCGCCCTGTGCAGCGCGTTCTCGGGCGTCGCCTGGGCGGCTCCTACGCCCCTGGTCGCCGCTGCTCTGGTACCGACGGACGGATCGAAGCACTGGTGGCCGCTCGCCGCGATCCTGGTCGTCACCGCCGTGATCTCCTTCGTCGCAGCGGCTTCCATGCGCCGTCATTTCACCTCCGGAACGGCGGGCGATCACGACGACGAGTCCCGGGACACCCGAGTCCGCGTCGGCGAACCCGCCTGATCGGCACCCTTTCCATTTCGACCAGGAGATCTCCATGACTGTGATGCTCAGCGAGGAGCAGCGCGAGTTCGGGACTGCCGTCCGCGAATTCTGCCGCCGTGAGGTGGGCACGCGCGAACAGCGCGACAAACTCACCGACTGCGGCCGGGAAGGGCACAGCCTCGAGCTGAACCGGCGGATCGCCGAACTCGGCTGGGCTGCGATCAACATCCCCGAGGAGTACGGCGGAGCCGGCGGCAACCACGTCGATCTGTGCGTCCTGCTCGAGGAGCTCCACCGCGGCCTGGCCCCGGTCCCGTGGCACGGCACGACTCTCATCACCGCCGGGATCTACACCAAGTTCGCGAGCGAAGAGCTCAAGCGGACGGTGCTGGGCCGGCTCGCCGAGGGTGCGGCGCTGGCGATCGCGATGTCCGAGCCGGAGGCCGGATCCGATGTCGCAGCGCTGTCCTGCCGCGCCGAGCGCACCGCGGACGGCTGGGTGATCAACGGCCAGAAGACGTGGATCACCAATGCTCATCAGGCCGACAGCATCCTGCTGGTCGCCCGCACCGAGCGGGGCGAGAAGAAGCACCACGGGCTCACCATGTTCCACGTTCCGGCCGACACGCCGGGGCTGACGATCAAGGGCATCGACACGCTGGGCGGCACCGAGGTCAACGACCTCTACTTCACCGACTGCGTGCTGCCCGCCGACTCGGTGGTCGGGGAGGTCGGCCAGGGATGGGCCCAGCTCATGCCCGGCCTGGCGACCGAACGGCTGATCCTCGCCGCGCAGATGCTCGGCGTCGCCGAACGCGCCTTCGACGACGCTCTGGCGTTCGTCTCCGAGCGCATCCAGTTCGGCAATCGGGTCGGCTCGTATCAGGCGATCAAGCACCGCATCGCCGATCTCGCCACGGAGCTCGAGTGCACCCGTCTGCTCGTCTACAGCGTCGCCCACCGCGCCGATGCCGGTGACGATCCGCAGGGCCTGGCCCGCGCGTCGTCGATGGCGAAGCTCAAGGCGACGGAGGTCGCGAAGAACACTGCCCTCGAAGGCATGCAGATGATGGGCGGCTACGGCTACTCCACCGAGTTCGACATGGCGCAGCACGTACGAGCTGCTCTCGGCGCCACGATCTACGGCGGCACCAACGAGATCCAGCGCGACATCATCGGGAACTCGTTCGGCCTCCGGTAGAGCACCCTTTTCCGAACACCGCAGCGGCGGGACGGCCATCGGC
>NZ_JADZGH010000270.1:36119-42509 GCF_015865005.1 Rhodococcus sp. CX | reverse complement strand
ATCGAAGGACACCATCTCCCGCATCACCGACAAGGTGCTCGAGGAGATGATCGAGTGGCAGAACCGGTCGCTCGATCGGGTGTATCCGGTGGTGTTCATCGATGCCATTCACGTCAAGATCCGCGACGGGCAGGTCACCAACCGGCCGATCTACGTCGCGATCGGAGTGACCGTCAACGGCGAGCGCGACATCCTGGGGTTGTGGGCCGGCGACGGCGGGGAGGGTGCGAAGTTCTGGTTGGCGGTGCTCACCGAGATCAAGAACCGCGGGGTGGCCGATGTGTGCATCGTCGTCTGCGATGGCCTCAAAGGCTTGCCGGAGGCGATCAACACCGTGTGGGAACTCGCAGTGGTGCAAACTTGCGTTATCCACTTGATCCGCAACACTTTTCGGTTTGCACCGCGGCAGCACTGGGATGAGATGTCGCGCGATCTCAAACCGGTCTACACCGCGCCGACGGAGGCCGCGGCGAAGGAACGGTTCGTCGGGTTCTCCACCAAGTGGGGACCGAAGTATCCGGCGATCGTCCGGTTGTGGGAGAACGCGTGGAGCGAGTTCGTGCCGTTCCTCGACTACGACGTCGAGATCCGGCGCGTGATCTGCTCGACGAACGCGATCGAGTCGGTCAATGCCCGCTACCGGCGCGCGATCCGCGCCCGTGGGCATTTTCCGACCGAGCAGGCCGCTCTGAAATGTCTCCATCTCGCGACCCGAGCGCTAGACCCGACCGGTCGGGGTAGGGCACGATGGGCAGCGAGGTGGAAGCCTGCCTTGAATGCCTTCGCGATCACTTTCGAAGGACGCATCAACTAACCGATGCCAGGCCGGTTCCACCGTTTATCGGACACTCCCTGGTTCGCGACAACTGTCCCCACCGCGGGTGTGCGGAGAGGACTGGACGGCTTGTTCGGCAGCGGAGCAGGAGCTTCGAGCTGACTGCTCGTGTCGACGTGACTTCCAGTGTTCGAGGCGTCGGCTACGGCGGCGATGCCGTCCATTCGCCGTCGGTGCGGGGACGATGCGAGCTGTCGGGGGAGCACACCCAACACGTTTGCATTCTCAACGAGCGCGCAGGCCGAGCGCGTA
Source organism: Rhodococcus sp. CX (assembly GCF_015865005.1). Classification (NCBI taxonomy): domain Bacteria; kingdom Bacillati; phylum Actinomycetota; class Actinomycetes; order Mycobacteriales; family Nocardiaceae; genus Rhodococcus; species Rhodococcus sp. CX. Next base: position 41,422 of record NZ_JADZGH010000270.1, on the reverse strand, counting down.
AGAAAAGCGTCCAGTCGGCGCGACGAGTGTCATCGGTGGTGGGGGTTGCCGTCACCGTCGCAGTCGGGAAATTCCGGGATGGGAGTGTCGAGAATGGTGTGAGCCAGGACGGCGGTGACGGCGAAGGCACGAGCAATTGGTCGGAGAAGAAGGGAGAGCATCTGAGCACTTTCCATGGAGTTCGTTGATCGTTTGTGTCGGGAGCGTGGAGCCCGGACGCCCGCCCAGGGGAGGCGGGCGTCCGGGATGGGCCGATGTGTCGACCCGGGAATGCCACGACCGCCGCAGGGATGGCGGTTCGTGGCAGCAAAGACATTTCGACTGAATAGAGGCGCACTCATACTGATTTCAGGGTTACGCATTAAGTTTCAGATGGCAATCCTGATACAACGTATTCTAGCTTCGATTATTGGTGTAATGCATTTGACGGTTCGGGTGCGTAGGTGTGGTTTTGGTGTCCTAGCGGAGTGCCTGTGGGAGAGGACGATGATCGCCTCGTGACTACACGACATGCGCTGGACGACGGTGGCGCGTGAGTGTCACCGCCGTCCGTACGTCTTAGGTGACGTAAGGCGGGGAAGGAAAGAAACCGAGCAGGTGCCCCTGGCCCTGACCCTATGCTTGTTACTCCATCGCTCAGATGACGTTCGACCTCTGTCGAACCATTTGCAGAGGTCAAATGGGCCTTGTATGAGTGTTGCGCATGCAGCCGAACTAAGCAGGTTAGTGCTCAACATCGCGCAAAAGGTACGCGAGAACTGTGCTTTCGAACTCGGCCTTGCGCTCGATCATTGCCCAATGCCCACAATGGGGAAAAACATGTAGTTCGCAATTCGGGATCATGCGCATCGGCAGGATCGAGCTGTCCAGGGGGGTCACTCGATCGTCACGACCGAAGGTGATGAGGGTGGGGGCCTGGATGCGTGTGAGCATCTCGACCTGACTGACGGTGGCGGCACCGTTGGAGCCACGCATCGCGGCCAGGGTTGCCGCGTTAAACAACTTCCGGACGTCGCTGAGCGCCACAGGATCCGATGCTGTTTGCCAGCGACTCTCCACAAACTCGGGCGTCAAGATGCTCTTGTCGTACACCATCGATTCCATCCAGGCGACGAGGCGCTCGCGCGTGGGGTCCTCGACGAACTGGACGAGGAGCTTGATCCCCTCGGGGGGCGTGGCGCTGTACACCGGTGATCCGACACCCCCGATCGTGACTAGACGCTTCACACGTTCGGGATGGCCGGCGGCGAGCCGCGCTGCGATGCTACCTCCCATGGAATTACCGACCACGGGAACAGGGCCCAGGTCCATGCCGTCGAGGAAGTCGAGTACCGCGGGAAGCGCGGCCATCATGGGGTTCGAATCGCACGAGTAGCTCTTACCGAATCCTGGGAAGTCCAGGATCAGGGTACGGAAGTGCTGCGCGAAGATTGGCAGGTTGCCCTGGTAGTTGCTCCACCCGCTCACACCGGGGCCCGACCCATGTAGAAGCAGCAGCGGGGGACCGTCGCCCGCCTCGTGGTAGTGGAGCACGCCCCTCTCGGTCTCGAGGGTACGACTTGTGTTGTCGTGGGTGATGTCCTGCAGTGTCACGGTCACTGGCCCTCCCTTTCCGCGGCCACCCAGCCGTAGTCGTGCCAGTAGGTTTGGAGTTCCGTCACGGGCCGTTGCCATGTCTCGATGTAGGTGGCGCCTTCGCTTCCCGCTGTCATGGTGTACGCCGTTCCCGCACGGCTGACGAAGATTTCGCCGGGACGCACGACAACCGTCTCGGGTTCCTCGTTGTCGTAGTGCTCGATGTGGTACTCGCCCGCAAGCATGAACAGCATCTCGTCCATGTTGTGATGGTGGCGAGGAACCGTGAAGCCGGGAGTCACTCTCAGCGGATTGCGGTTGAATCGGGGTCTGTCCACCGCCTTGCTAGTGACGAACATGTTCTCGCCGAAAGTTGCGCCGAAATCGATCGGTGCGTCCTTGAGCAGTCCACCGTCGTTCCAGAAGTAGCTGGGGCTGGCCTGTTGATCGAGATCCATTGGGATCCAATCCAAGCCGTCGACGAGGTTGCCGAATACGAGTGTCATTGCTTCATCGTAGATTCGGGGCCGTCGGTAGGTCTTCCATCGATTCCGCTCGATGGAATGGCAGCGAGGACTCGCGCCGTGGCTTGTCCGATGTGGATTCCGGGTCACACCTTGACAGAAACCGACGAGGGAGTTTGGACTCCTATGTCACCAGCCCGGGCGCTCTCTGAGGTGTCGTCTCATGCGGAATTGGGCAAGTCCTTCGTCGCCTGCGAGCACGGCATCGACGATCGCGTCGAGTTCGGTCCGGTCGGCCGGCTCCGGTTCTGCTGACCGGCAGGGATCTCGGGGCCGACGCCCACTGCCGTATTCGTCCCAGAGTGCGGACAGGATGGAGCGGAACAGCATCAGTATGGGGTCGGCGCTCAGCGTTGCGATTCGATCGCGGAGGCAGGTGCTGCAATGCCTCGACGTCGCGTTGCCTCGTCGCGGATCCGGCCAGAGGGTGTCCCGGTCCGGGGTTCCTGATCTCATCACAGCCATGAGGCAACCGAGTTCGATTTCCTCACGCACCGCACGTAGATGCTCGGCGGTGACTCGGCGGAAGTCGAGATACAGGGCAACTGTTCGGATACTCGATGTCGGGTCGGGCTCGAGTACGACGAGACCGCCTCCTGGCCCGCGCCGCATCCGGGCGATACTGTAGTGTTCGAGGATTCGAACCGATTCACGAAATACCGAGCGACTGACCCCGTAGCGGGCCATGAAATCGGCCTCTGATCCCAGGACCTCGCCGACCTGCCGGCGCTCACGGACGATGTCGTCACGGATGCGGCCCGCGACGGGCCCTGCCAACTTCCGGTCCTGTGGCCATTCATCGGGGCCGGGGTCCATCGGCCCGACCGCGGTGCTCTCCCCGGGCAGAGGTTGGACGAGGTTACCCAACCAGGTGGCGCCTCGATCGAGATGGGTCGCCATGTCACTTTCCGCCCGACTCAAGGCGCCCGCGACGATCGCCTCGGCTATCGCGAGATGTTGATCGGCGGCCGCGCTGCCTTCCTCCTCGGTGTTGGTGACGCCTCGCACCCGCCGGGTGTAGGTGGCCGACAGTCGCACGAGAATGTCGATATACACCTCGAGCACCGGGTTACCGGACAGGCGACCCAATGCCACGTGGAAGTCCTCGGGATGGCGACCTTCCTCGTCAGATGCACTCAACCTGAGATCCCGCACACCGCTCTCGGTCAGCGAATCGGAGATGGCCGCGATGGCCATACGTTCGAAGATCGATCGGGCATTGACCAGTTGCGCCACAGTGGCCCCGGCGTATTCCAGATGGATGACGAGTCCGCGGATTGCCGGTGTCGGGTCCGGTGTGCCAACGACCAGTCCACCGCCAGGGCCTTTCCTCATGTGTACGACCCGAGAATGCTCGAGCACTCGGATCGCTTCACGGAGGACCGACCGGGAAACTCCGAACTGCTCACGGAGCGCGGTTTCGGATCCGAGAACCTTCCCGACCGGCCACTGCAGGTCGATGATCTCTCGTTCGATCCGTCGCGCGACCTGGACAGCGAGCTTCTCGGGTGTGATTGCTGCTGGCGCGCTGACGTCCTGAAGGCGCATCTACCAGAACTCCTGTTCCACTAGGTCCGAGCCGGTGCACTTGCTGTTGTCAGCATCCCGTGTCCGTCGCCGCTCCAAGTGGTTTCACGGGCCGTAGCCTACGTCATCGCTGGAAGGTCTTCTGGCTCCTGGAACGCCGTCGGCCCCCGATCGAACACTGTGACGGGGGCCGACGACGGGTCATTTCTGCGGAGGGGGGGAGAAACGGTGGCCCCACAGCGCGCCCTCGGTGATTTCGTAGGTCGGGACCTCCTCGGTGACCTGCAAACCATCCCAGCCGAACTCGAAGGCGTAGTTGTCGGGCGAATAGACGTAGAACGAGACCATCTGATCGTTGGTGTGCTTGCCGAGGGTGTTCATCATCGGCACGTCCATGTCGTAGGCACGGTCGAGTGCCAAGCCGACATCGTCGAGCGTTGCCGCCTCGACCATGATGTGAACGACCCTGCCCTCGGCTCCGGGCCTGGGCGTGATCCCGAAACTGTGATGCCTCGGATTGCAGCCCATGAAGTAGACCGGACCAGAAGTGTTCCGCTCGACGAATCCGAGAACTCGGTTGTAGAAATCGAAGGTCTTCTCCACGTCCTCGGCCGTCACGATCACATGCCCCAGACCCATGTTTCCGGTGACGAACGCCGACACCAGGGGAGTGTGTACCGGAACATGATCGAGAATCGGTGCGTAGAACAGCTCGACTCGGTTTCCTCCGGGGTCGGTGAATCGGACGAATCCTCGCACCCGGCGCTCTGCACACTCGGCCTCCGACCCGGCGGACACCTCGATACCTTCCGCGCTGATCGCACGGACCAACTCGTCGAGCTCTCGGCGGTTCATCACTTCGAATCCGACCGTGCAGGACGCCACCTCGGCCGGCGTCACCACCAGTCGGGCAGGGTAGTGATCCATCCGGAAGTACAGGGAATCCGGGTCGGCCCCCTCGACGCTCATGAAGCCGACGAAGTCTTCGCCGAACCGTTTCCATGCGTCTATGTCAGGCGTGTTCAGCCTGAGATAGCCCAGGGAATGAACTCCCATGCTCAACTCCAATCAGGTAGCGGAAGACGATGAACGCACATACGCACAAGCGCGTGCGGAGCTCGTTTCAGTCGGTAAAAATGAATCGGTCGGCGACCCGGTGGTGGTTCCAGATCGTCATTTCCTGCTCTTCGCTCAGCCGGTGGCCGTCGAAGCTGGGTGAGTGCATGCCGACGGTGACTTCTTTCATGTTCGCGAAGTCCTGAGAGAAGACCTGCCCCAGATCAGCATCCCGGTAGTCGTCGAAGTATTGCGGTTCGAACTCTCGTTTCTTATCGTAGTCGGCGACGGGAACCTGATCGAGACTGAAGATCTCGAACAGGCACTTGTTGGGATCGTCGTCGATCGGCCGCGACCGGTACCAGAACGCCGAGCCCTGGCCCGGCAGGATGATGCTGTTGGGGAAAACGTTCCACGAACTGCCTGCCTCGGACCACTGCTCCGGAGTGATCACCGGCCAGTCGTATCCTTCTTCGATCGACAGCTCGCGGTAGAGCCGGAGGAAGTACTGGCCCGCGGTCATTCCCTCGGGTACATCGGCTGTCTTCAGTGCCTCCGCCGCGCGCCAACTGCGTTCGTTCTCGAGGCCTCGCATGTCCTCGTGGAGATACTGGATCGAGG
>NZ_JADZGH010000270.1:28438-36109 GCF_015865005.1 Rhodococcus sp. CX | reverse complement strand
CGTCGCCGGCCTTCCTGGCCGGGTCCTTGCCGTCGGTCCTGGACGAGCCTGACTTCGGTCCGAGTGCGGAGTAGTGGGCATGTCGCTCGTAGACGGTGGTCGGCGCCCACGCCCGACCGTCGAGTTCCTTCAGCGCGGCGAGTCTGTCGTCCGACTTGTCAAGGCGGAAGAGCTGCGGATGCGTTCCCGCCACGTGGTACGCCTCGAGGAACGCGTCCATCGCCGTCTTCCAGTTGCACGGTGCGATGATGCCCTTGCCCCACCGGTACCGGAAGTTCTCCAGCTGGAACGGTGCGAAGATCCGCGCGACCGGGTCGAGGTACTCGAGCAGCGGTACAGCCTCGGGATCGAGGTTGATGAAAACGAAGCCCCCCCACTGTTCGGCTCGAACGCGGACCAGTCCGAGGTCGTCGTCGGAACGGGGGACGAACTCCTCGCGGTCGAGAACGAGTCGGATGGACCCGTCAAGGTTCCAACGCCAGCCGTGGAACGGGCAGATCAGCGAGCCGACGCGCCCGCGGCCCCGGGCGAGCCGGGTGCCCCGATGACGGCATGCGTTGTGGTAGGCTCGGATTTCGCTCTTCGACTCACGCACGAGCAGGATCGAGAACTTGCCGATCTCGTACTCGACGAAGCACCCCACGTCCGGCAACTCTTCGACGCGGCACGCGATCTGCCACGTATGGGTGAACATCTTGTCGACTTCGAGTTTCTGGAACTCCGCGTCGATGTAGCGAGCCTTCGGAATGAAAGCTCGATCGAGTCGGTACTTCTCGGGCACCTTCTCGGGCGGCACGTCGCCCTCGAACCAGATGGGTCGATTCATCCGAAGCCCGTCTACGGCTGTCATCGCAACCACACTTCCTGTCACTGGCGTTCAATCGTGCGTATGCACGGGGGGATCCTGGCTCGTTTCGGTCTTCAGGCGTTCGGTCCGGCAATCTCGACGCCGTCGGCGATCCGGGCAACGTGGATGCAGTTTCCTGGGCATCCGTCAGCAGCGTCGATGACGTCGAGGCGAAGGCTTTCCGGCACGTTGGCGGACGCGCCTTCCTCGGTCAGCAGTGGACCGTCCGGCTCGCTCTTGACGTGGGCCACCCCGGCGTCGTCGAACTGGAAGACGTCAGGGGCGTACTGAACGCAGAGTCCGTCGCCGGTGCACAGGTTGTGTTCGATCCACACCCGGACTTCGTCACTCATGAGATATGCCTTCCTCATCCACTTACTGGTCCCGGCCTGTTGCGATCGGCCGGTACCGCGACGACTCACCGGCGTCGGTTCGGCTGGTGGTTTGGTGCCGTCGGCATCCGCTGTCGCCGCCGGAATTACGCCTGGGCTGCACATCCGGGCCGATCGGCCTCTGCAGTCGCCGTCGAACCCTGTGCGGCATCAGGCGCTAAAATCACTCTCCGCCAGCGCTTTCGGATTGTCCATTTGCCATTCCATCGAGCGGAATAGGCGCTGCGAACACGTCATTGCGACGACTTAAGCTGAGCCGGACACCGAGCGCCTCGTATCTCGGTGTCGGGGTTTGCCCGACGGTCCCCCGTACACAGAGTGGACACCGCTCGCCGGCCGATGTGCGCGTTCACCCTTCACGTCCCGAGGAGGAACACCGATGTCACTATCCACGCCGCCAGCCGAGCCGGACTCGACACGGGGATGGACAGTCACGATGATCATCGGCATCGTTCTCATGTCGGCAGTGCTCGAGGCGCTCTCACTGGGCAACAGCATGATCTCGATTGGTTTGCCCGACATTCTCGAGCGGTTTCCGACGACGCAGGGCGGCTGGCTGATCACCGTCTACTTCCTCGTCGGTGCTGTGAGTGCGCCACTCCTGGGCAAGGCAGCCGATCTCTACGGCGAGCGGCGGGTCCTGCTGATCACCATGGCCGTGGCCGGAATCGGTGCCCTGGTCTGCGCGATTGCCCCGTCCTTCACTGTCCTGCTGATCGGACGGATTTTCCAGGGCCCCATCCTCGCGACGCTCTCGCTGATTCCGTCCTTCATCCGTGACATCTATCCGCCCAGGCAGGCAGCGTTCGCCGCGAGCATCACCGTCACCGGGATGGGTGCCTTCGCGATCGTGGCACCGACTGTGATCGGATGGCTGTTGGAGAACCACGGTTTCCGCGGAATGTTCCTGTTCGATGCGGCCTGGACCGTCGGTCTGTGCGTCGCGATCCGGGTGATCCTGCCCGAATCGCCCAGCCGTCGCGAAACCAGGCCGGACATCCTCGGCGGTGTTCTCCTGGCAGGCGCCGTTGTTCCCGTTCTGCTCTACGTCAGCATGGGCCGGACGTGGGGCTGGCTCGCGGCCTCCCCGCTGCCGGTGACCGGTGTTGTTCTCGGGTGGGCGTTCGTGTTGCGAACGCGCACCGTCCACGAGCCCATCGTCAATCTCGCGCTCTTCCGGCGTAAGTCCCTCGTGTTCGTGGCGTTCGCCGGCGCTGTTGCGTATGCGGTGTCGGCAGCGACATACCAGATTGTGCCGCTGCTCGCGATGACCTCAAGGGACAACGGCATCACCTACGGACTGGGACTGAACAGCCTGGAGTATTCGGGTATCGCGACGCCTAAGCAACTGGCGACAGTCGTCGGTGGCGCGGTGATCGGCGTCCTCCTCGCGCGGGGACGAAACCCACGCACATTCTTGTCCCTGGGCATCGTGCTCTTCGCACTGTCGTCGGTGTCGTTTGCCCTGGCCCACGATACGTTCGCCATCGTGATGCTCGGCAGCCTTCTCCTCGGCCTGGCCAGCGGCGTCTCCAGCGCTGCGGTTCCGAACCTGGTCATGCGTGCCACGCCTGCCGGGGACCAGGGGTCGACGGCAGGAACTGTTCAGCTGTGCACCACCGGGGCATCGTCGATTCTTCCGGTCGTCATGTTCGCGGTCATGGCCCCGTACCTGGTGGCTGTTCCGGAAGGTGGTGTGTACTACCAGGATCAGGGCATCACCACGTGGCTGTGGATCTCGGCTGCGATCTGTATCGTGGCCCTCGTCGTCGGGTTCACGGTTCTTCGTGAACGGCGAGGCGAGGTCATCGAGGAGTTCTCGGCCAACACACCGGAACCCATGCCCGGCTCCGTTGGCGGCGTATTGCCGAGCACGGGCGATCTGGAGCGCAACCCGCTCTGACTTCACATTCGGGTTCTTGTCGGTCAGGTCGGCCGTCGCCCCGAGTCATCATCTTCGTACCAGGAGGTCGGCTCATGGCCGAGACCGTAACCACAGACATTCTCATCGTCGGTGCAGGCCCAGTCGGCCTGTTCGGTGCCTACACGGCGGGCTTTCGCGGCCTGTCCACCGTGCTCGTCGACGCGCTTCCCCAGTGTGGTGGGCAGATCGCCGCGCTGTATCCGGAGAAGGAGATCCGTGACATCGCCGCGGTCCCGGGGGCACTCGGCCGAGAGGTCGTCGCCGCACTCAAGGCGCAGGCCGACGCATTCGAACCGCGCTATCTCCTCGGCCGTGAAGCGGTCACCCTGGCCTCCTCACCGGAGGGCCGGCCGGTGGTCACCCTGTCCGACGGCACTGTCATCGACGCCGGAGCGGTGATCGTCACCGCTGGCATCGGAACCTTCACCCCGCGCACCCTTCCGGCGGGCGAGGAGTTTCTCGATCGCGGCCTGAGCTATTTCGTGCCGGACCCGCACGAGCACGCCGATCGTGACGTGCTCGTCGTCGGTGGCGGGGACAGTGCGGTGGACTGGGCGCTTGCGCTGCGGAAGGTCGCCCGCTCGGTGACGCTCGTCCATCGCCGTGGCGCTTTCCGTGCGCATGCCGCGAGCGTTCGGGAACTGCACGAGAGCGACGTCGCGATCATCACCGACGCGCAGGTGGAGTCGCTGCACGGCAACGGCACCGTACAGCAGGCACACGTACGCATCGACGGTCAGAGCGAGGTTCGGGTCGTACCTGTCGACGCGGTCGTCGCCGCGCTCGGGTTCATCAGCAACCTCGGGCCACTGACGGAATGGGGAATGGAGCTGGATCGTCGCACGATCGTCGTCAACACCAGGATGCAGACCTCGGTGCCGCGTGTCTATGCCGCAGGTGACATCACCTCGTACACAGGGAAGGTCCGACTCATGTCGGTCGGATTCGGTGAGGTGGCCACGGCGGTCAACAATGCGGCAGTGCTGCTGGATCCGACCCTGTCGCTGTTCCCCGGACACTCGACGGACGCAGCCTGAACCATATGCCTGACCGGAGTGGTCCGTGACCACTCCGGTCGCTCCGTCGCTGGCTCACGAGTTCGGTGTTCGGAAACGAAAGGGCCCCCGAGGTTTACAACCTCGGGGGCCTGACGTTGTGCGTGGACCTCGTGTCAGTCGTCTGCGCCGGCCATGTCCAGCGCGGCGATGTAGGAGAAGACCATGGACGAGCCGACCGGGCCGCCCGCACCGGGGTAGATCCGACCGGTCATCGGCGCCATGGTGTTACCCGATGCGTAGAGGCCGGCGATAACGGAACCGTCCTCACGCAGAACGCGGGAGTGGTCGTCGGTCTTCAGGCCGCCCTTCGTGCCGAGGTCCGACACCACGATCTGCGCTGCGTAGTACGGCGGCTTGTCGATCAGGCCCAGGCACGGATTCGGCCCGTCGTGGTGAGGGCCGCACGTGTTGACGATGTTCAGGTCCCATGGTGCGTCACCTCGGCCGAAGTCCTCGTCCTTGCCGCTGAGAGCGTACTCGTTGAACTTTGCGACGCTCTTCGCCAACGCTTCGGCAGGTACACCGATCAGGTCTGCCAGTTCGTCGAGTGTGTCGGCACGCTGGAGGACGCCGGCCTGCAGGAACTCGTCGATGTCGAACCAGTCAGTGGACTGCGGCGCCACCGGCGGAGAGGAGAACGCCCGTTCGTTGTCGAACTGGCGCTGATCGAACACCCAGTGGACAGGGATGTGGGAAACATCCGAATTACGATGGGCACGAAGAATTTCGTGACCGGACCGGTCGTACGGAAGCCGTTCGTTCATGAAGCGCTCACCGGCAGCATTGACCCAGATTCCGCTCCAGACCGACGTGTAGAACACGGGGCGGTCGTTGGGTACCACGAGGCCAGGAGCGAACCAGGCCTCCTCGAGGAGATCCGTCGCGGCACCTACGTCCATACCGGCGAGCAGGGCGTCGCCGGTATTGCCGGGTGCCCCCTGGGACCATTCTCCCGTGGTCTCCGGCTGGTACTTCTGACGGAACTCGGCATTGCGCTCGTAGCCGCCTGCCGCGAGGATGACACCGCGGCGGGCGCGCAGCGTGATCGGCTCTCCCCCGGATTCCGCCTCGACTCCGACTACCCGGCCGTCTTCGACAACGAGCCCTGTGAGCGGTGTGTTCGTCCGGATCTCGCCATTGCCGGTCGCCATGAAGGAGAGCAGCAGGCGGCCGATCAGTGCCTGCCCACCGGTCATCACGTCGCCGGGGTGGGCGCCGGATCGCTCGGCCCACTGTGGCCGACGTACCAGCGGTTCGAGATCGCCCAGCGCCGAACGATCGAGGGCTTCCGGGAAGATCGTGCGGCCGCCGGGAAGGCTGCCCGGTGCCTTCTCGAAATAGTCGGGGACACCGAGCCAGTAGAAGCGGCCCATCCACGAGTGGCTCTCGAGTTCATCGATCATGGGCGCTCCGGCGCTGAGGAAGGCTTCCCTCAGCGCAACGGGTGCGTCGTTGCCGACTATGGCATCGAGGTAGGGGCGTGCCTGGTCGGGTCCCGAATCCACCCCGGCGCGTCGCTCGGCCGCGTTGCCTGGCAGCCACAGCCCCGAACCCGAGTAGGCCGTGGTGCCACCGATGAACTCGGTCTTTTCGATGACCAGTGTTCGGAGTCCACGTGCGGCCGCCGCAACCGCGCCCACCAATCCCGCGCCCGAGCCGACGACGATGACGTCGTAGGTGTCTTCAGCCTCATTTTTATGCAATTTCATCCCTTTCCTGCGTCGCGGGGAGCCCCGAGACCGACCTGGCGGTCAGTGAGAGAGTTGGAAGCCTCTTCCAATTTCGTGAACATGTTCGCGCTCGCCTCGTCGAGTTCCATCACCTCGATGAAGTGCCCGAGTTCGGCAGTCAGATCCAGATATCCGAAACGGATGCCGCCGCTGACGCCGTACTGCGCCCATTCGCGCCCACTTCGCGCCACCATTGCCGAGGCCTCGTCGAAGTCGTCGACACGAAAACCGGCATGGTGGAAGGTTGCCGGGGAATCGGAGCGAAGCCTGCCGCGATAGAGGTCAACCGCGCCGGCAACCGGCCGAATGATCTCGATATTGGTTGCGCCTGCGTTGACCAGCGCCACGTCGATCACCCATTCCTCGGCGATCGCACCGTCGACAACGACGAATGATCCCTCGGGCGTGGCGGGCTTCGAAGCCGAGGGACTCTGCGTCCCGGCGTCGGGTGTTCGCCCCAATGACGAACGGTAACTCTTGCGGCACTGGACCGTTCCCAGTTTGGTTTCGAGGAATGCGGCCGCGGCATCGATGTCCTCGGTCACGTATCCCAACTGCATGCAGTCGCGCATCAGGTCGCTCAACGACTTCACAATGAATCCTCGTCCTCGGCATGGTATTTGTGCGCGGACTCATCCGACGAGTGCTCGGATGGCAATGTCCACGACGTACCTCAACTGTCGTCCCACCGGCACGACCCGGTCTACTGCGCATGCCATCTGGCGGAACGGGATTGGAAGCGACGTGTGCTGCGGTGCAGGTCCATGGACTCTCGGCCGGACGGAGTCGTGTGTTGACGCATCGGTCGGGAAGCGCTCACGATGGGGGAGTGAACACTCCGAACCGCGTATCGACGTGTCCCCCGGCTGTGGAAGGGGGCGCACCGGCCGGTGTCGCGCTTTCCGTGGCTGCCGCGCGGGCGTCGCGAGATGCATGCTCCCGCTCGGATTCCGAGCGTATCGATCACGTCCTGATCACTATGCGACGGGCGCTGCAGCAGGTGGAATCCGTCGGCCCCGTCGATGTCCCGCTTCTGGAGCGGGACACGACGTCCGGAGTTGTGATCGAGCGAGTGCTCGCGAACCTGATGGACATGGCGCTCGAGATCAACCGCCACGTCGCCCGGGCGAGTTCCCGGCAATTGCCCGGGACGTTCGCCGAGTCGTGCGTGGCTGCCGTCGGAGCCGGGTTGATCGATGCCGAACTCGCCGCCGAACTTCTGCCATCCGGCGGGCCCCACCACGTTCTGATGCAACTGTGCCTCGACACCGCGCCGGAACAGGTCGAGGGGGTGGTCGCCAGGGCTTTGGCTGCGTTCCGAGCGTTCGAGCGTAGCGCCACGGCCTGGGCGGGTCGACTCGACGTCGCCTGAGGCCCGCTCGAGAGAGCGGCGAGAGTGTTATCGCCGAGAAGTCAGTCGAGAATGTCGCGGACCTGCGTATTCTCGTTCCCCTCGAGCATCATGTCCCGCGCGACCTTCATGTGCTTGTTCCAGTGGGTGGAAGCCCCGTCGCCGTCGCGAGCGCGGAGCAGTTTGATCAGTCGGCGGAGCGAACGAACGAACAGCTTGTAGCGGTCCTGGGCGGCATCGGCGTCCGTGAAGGCGCGCTCGCGGGACACATTGGTGGTGTGCCGCTCGTAGATCTCGTGCAGCATGCCCGCAATCAATGCGAGCGTGGCATTGCCGGACAATTGGACCATCCGCAGGTGGAATCTCGCC
>NZ_JADZGH010000270.1:25953-28428 GCF_015865005.1 Rhodococcus sp. CX | reverse complement strand
GCGGGCACCTCCTCGTCGAGCAGGCGTTCGAGTTCGTCGAAGTCGTCCTCGGAGCCGGATTCCGCCAGGATGCGAGCGGCTGCCGGCTCGATGGCCTCACGCGCGACGAATACGTCTTCGACTGTCGCACCCGACAGCTCCAACAGGAGCGATGCCGGCCGTGCGACAACCTCGGGTCCGGGCACGCACACCCTCGCCCCGGAGCGTGATCCACGGCGAACCTCGACGAGTCGCTCGGCTTCGAGCACTCGGACGGCCTCCCGTAGGGTCGGGCGGCTCACCGAGAAGTGCTCCATCAGTTCGGCCTCGTGGGGAAGGTGATCCCCGTCCGTCAAGTCGCCGTCGACGATCATCCGGCGGAGTTTGAGAGCAACCAACTCGGCGGTCTTCGGGGTCCGCATGGCACGCGCTGCGAAGGGGCGATGCTCGAAGACTGGCGCAGCGGTGGCGTTATCGGTCATGGGTGCGTACACCTCTGCTTTCAAGGGTGACTATGAGTACTCAGTTAAGCACTTCAGGATACCTGTTGTGCAAGCTGCCGCTCGGGGCGGCATTTCCCGGGGTGGAAGCGCAGGTCCGGGGTGAAAAAGCGGGTTCGGCCGGGGCGTTCACGGGGAGCCTTGCAGTCAATAGACTTAGTCAACTATGTTAGCTTGGTAATGGTCGATGGGGTGGTGAATCACGGCGGTGACCGCCACTGGAAGTCCGGCACACGCCTAGGAGCAGCAATGTTGAAGACACGGTTCACCGAGGAGTTCGGTGTCGAGCACCCGATCGTGCAGGGCGGAATGATGTGGGTCGGCCGCTCTGAACTCGCTGCGGCAGTGTCGAATGCCGGCGGTCTCGGCATCATCACTGCGCTGACGCAGCCGACGCCGGATGCGTTGGCGCGAGAGATCGAGCGCTGTAAGGCCATGACGGACAAGCCCTTCGGAGTGAACCTGACCCTGACCCTGTCCATCAACCCGCCGCCGTACGCGGAGTACCGGCAGGTGATCATCGACTCCGGCGTGAAGATTGTCGAAACCGCTGGCTCGGATCCGAGCGTGCACGTCGAACACTTGAAAGAGCACGGTATCAAGGTCATTCACAAGTGCACGAGTGTGCGCCACGCGCTCAAGGCCGAACGCATCGGTGTCGATGCCGTGAGTATCGATGGCTTCGAGTGTGCAGGTCATCCGGGTGAAGATGATGTACCGGGGCTCGTCCTCATTCCCGCAGCGGCGGACGCGCTCTCCATTCCTTTCATTGCCTCCGGTGGATTTGCCGATGGCCGCGGTCTCGCCGCTGCACTCGCGCTCGGTGCAGACGGGATCAACATGGGCACGCGGTTCATGTGCACACAGGAGAGCCCGATTCACGACAACATCAAGAATCGCATCGTCGGGGCCTCAGAACTCGATACCCAGCTGATCTTCCGCCAGCTCCGCAACACGATGCGCGCGTCGCGAAACTCGGTCAGTGAGGAGGTCGTTGACATCCTGAACAAGGGAGGGCGGTTCAAGGACGTCAAGGATCTCGTCGCGGGTACCCGTGGGCGCAAGGTCTACGAGGAGGGCGATCCGGAGTTCGGTATCTGGACTGTCGGTGTCGTCCAGGGGCTGATCAAGGACATTCCGTCCGCAGGAGAGGTTGTTCGTCGTACCGCGGCCGACGCGGAGGAACGTCTGCTCGGCTTGAGCCGTGACGTGATTGTCGCTTCGCCCGCCTCCGCCGCGGTCTGAGGCGGGCACATGAGTGAAGCGGCTGTCGAAACCACCGCTGACGACCCGAACGAGCCTCCGCTCCTGGTCGAGCGTGACGGATTCGTCACGGTCCTCACGTTGAATCGACCCGATCGACGCAATGCGATCAACCGGGCGATGCGCAAGGCGATCAAGCAGGAACTGTGGCGCGCGGACGGTGACGACGAGGTCCGCGCCATCGTCATCACCGGCGCAGGCACCTCGTTTTCCGCAGGCGTGGATCTCCCCGAAGCGCTTTCGGGTCCGTCCCCACGGACGGAAGGCCCGACACCCACTCAGGTTCTGCGTGGCATCTCGAAGCCTGTGATAGCGGCGGTGAACGGCCCCTGCTACACCGGTGCCTACGAGCTCGCGGTGAACTGCTCGTTCATCATCGCCTCGGAACGTGCCGAATTCGCCGATACTCACGCGCAGATCGGGCTGCTCAACGGTTGGGGTGGAAGCGCGATGCTACCGCGCATGGTCGGTCTGCCCGCCGCGATCCAGTTTGTCCTCAGTGGTGAACCGATCGACGGCGCGACCGCCGCTCGGATCGGCCTCGCGAACGAGGTGGTCGCGCACGAAGCACTCATGGCGCGCACTCTCGAGATCGCGCATCGGATCGCCGACGGGCACCCCGCGGCGATCCAACGGATGCTACGACTGCTCAAGGAAGGTGCGGGAGTGTCGCTCTCGCATGCGCTGAGCCTCGAGGCGGAGGCCGCGGTGTCCTTCCGATCGAACGGCAGCG
>NZ_JADZGH010000270.1:13489-25943 GCF_015865005.1 Rhodococcus sp. CX | reverse complement strand
GTACTTCCATTCTTTAAATGCAGTTCCGTAACGAACAAGGGGAGGTGGCGCAGTGGAAGAGCCGTCCACAGCGGTGCTCGGTGCCCGCACCGGCGACTGGCGGTCCCGGCTGTCTGCACTGCTCGACGACTATCGGAAGCGTCCACGGCCGGCCACGTCGAGCGATCGCTTCGCCGCGGCGATCGCGTGGCAGTCCGAACTGGTCGATGCGGGTCTGGCGGCTCCGGGCTGGCCTGCTGCGGTCGGTGGGATGGAACTCTCGCTCGACGACCAGCTCGACTACTACCGCATGGTGTCGGCAGCGGGGGCGCCGAAGCATCCCTGTGCGATGTCGTTCATCGTCGCCCCCACCATCATCGTCCACGGGACACAGGAGCAGAAGGATCGCTTCCTCGAACCCCTGCTGCGGGCCGACGAATTCTGGTGTCAGGGGTTCTCGGAACCAGGAGCGGGCAGTGATCTGGCATCTCTGTCGACCCGCGCCGTCCGCGACGGCGACATCTATCGCGTGACAGGCCAGAAGATCTGGACAACGAAAGCCGACAAGGCGGACTGGATCTTCGCGCTTGTTCGGACCGGTCCTGCAGGCCGGGGAACAGCCGGCATCACATATCTGCTGATTCCCATGGATTCACCGGGTATCGAGATTCGCCCGTTGCGTGACGCCGCGGGCGGGTACCACTTCGCCGAAGTGTTCTTCGACGATGTCGAGGTTCCGATCACCAACCGGCTCGGTGCGGAGGGTGAGGGTTGGTCCATCATGCGGACGTCTCTCGGGCATGAACGCGCCACCGCGTTCCTGGCCGACGAGTTCCGCTACCGCAGCACTGTCGACAAGGTCGTCCGGCTGGCCGTCGACCGCGGGTACGCCGACGACCCACTTGTCCGCCAAGAGATCGCCCGGATCGAAACGTCGGTTCGGAGTATCACGGCGAACAGTGCCAGAGCGCTCGAGGCCGTGCTGCGAGGTGAGGACCCGGGCGGTGTCGCCTCCGTGAACCGCCTCGTCAAATCTGAATTCGAGCAGCACCTGCACAGGCTCGCGCTGAGGCTGACGGGGAGTGCCGCAGTCCTGGGCGCGCGGTCCGAAGGTGCTGCCGAGAACGGCCGATGGACCTACGGCTATCTGATGTCGCGGGCCGCCACGATCGGAGCGGGCACCGCCGAGATCCAGCGGAACACCATCGCCGAAGGGGTCCTGGGCCTGCCCTCACCCCGATGCGAGGGCAGGCGTGTCCCGACGGTCACACCGGGCAGCCCGCTCGCCCCGCCCGAGGAGGACGAGGCGGCGCTGCGAGAGGTTCTCGCTTCTGTCTTCTCGTCATATGTCGAGACCGAGGGAATCCTCGCTCGGGAGACCTCCCCCGGCGACTACGACATCGGACTCTGGGACGAGTTGGTGAAGTTCGGTCTACCGGGCCTGTCCGCTCCTGAGCGGCTCGGCGGAGGAGCCGCGTCCTTGAGGCTGCTCTGCGCGGCTGTAGAGGAGGCCGGATATCATCTTGCCCCGGTTCCATTGGTGCCGACGCTCATCGCGCTGGAGGTCCTTGTCGCCGCGGGTGCGGACCGCACTGCTGAGGTCGTGGTCAAGGGAGCGACCGCCGCGTTCGTCGCCCCTGTCGACGATGGTGGCTGGGTCCGTGACGGCTTGCCGATCTACGAAGCGGGCCGATTGAACGGCGTCGTCGAGAGGGTGCTCGGTGCTCCGGTCGCCGACGTCCTGATCGTGCTCGCCACGGATGCGACCACCGGTGAACTCGTGCTGGCGACCGTCGAACCGACTGCCGCCTCGATCACCGTGCAGAACTCGATCGACATCACCGCGACAGTGGGTGTCGTCGGCTTGGATGCGACACCGGGGACTGTGGTGGCCGCAGGAACCGCGGTGGTGGACGCGCTCGCCGAGGCCACTCGGGTGGCACAGTTGCTGGTCGCTGCCGATTCGGTCGGCGTCGCGAACCGCGCGCTCGCTCTCGCTGTCGAATGGTCAGGACAACGTGAGCAGTTCGGGCGAGTCATCGGCTCATTCCAAGCCATCTCGCACAGGTGCGGGTACCTCCTGGTCGGTGCAGAGGGCGCACGTGGGCAGGTTCTGGCAGCAGCGGATCGGGACTCCGCCGACCCTGACGCTGTGCTGTGCGCAGAACTTGCCTCGGCCGAGGCGTTGCGCACAGCGGTGCGGTCGAGTGAAGGGTGCATCCAGATTCACGGTGGCATCGGTTTCACCTGGGAGCACACCGCACATCTGTTGTTGCGCAGGGCGATCGCGAACGAAGCCTGGCTCAGCCGACCCGAGGCGATGTGTGATCGGGCGGTCACGGAGTTGTTCCGTCGCGTGACCGCAGCGTAGCCGTGACCACACCGTCGACGTCGGCGCCGCACACCTTCGACGAGTTATGGATGCGTCGCTCGCTGGGCATCTGTGGATACCTCGAAGGCAAACATCTGCTTGACTCTTCCGGCCGCGCGGTGCTGTCCTTGGCCATCCTGGGTGCGCCGCGCGGCGGATCGAGCGCGGAAGAATTGCTCGTCACGTTCGGTGGGACGAAAGGCGAGTTGCTCGACCGCGTCCAGACGGTCCTGTGGACGACCGAGGCGGAATCCGAGCAGGTTCAGACACTCAAGACGCTGCTGTGTGCCGAGTTGATGGCTGCGTGGTCTACGTCATCGGTCCCCCGCTGCTTCATCAGCGGAACCGCAGCAGCCCTTCCTGCATCGTGCTCGCCTTCAGAACTCCCTCCCGGCTGTACAACCGACCTCTGCTGATCCCGCGTCCGCCTCCCATCCAGTACCCGTGCTGTTCGTACAGATGCCATTCGTCCGCGCCAAACGGCTCGTGCAGCCACACCGTGTGATCCAGGCTGGCCAGCTTCAGGCCGGGTGTGTCGATATGCCGGCCGTGTGGCGGGAGAACGGCCGAAAGCAGGAACAGGTCAGAGCAATACGCGAACCCTGCTGCCTGGACGAGGGGTTCGTCGTCGAGGGCTGTGGGCGTCCGGATCCAGGCGCGTTGTCGCGGTGGTAACCGCTCGCCGCGTCGGTTTGCCACGCGCGGATATTCGTCGGGAAACCGGAACTCGACTCCGACGTTGGCGAGTAGGGGGCGAAGCCACTCCGCGTCGCCGAGGTCGGAGGCGCTCAGGCTGTGCTCGAAGCGGGGAAGGTCCTCCGGGGCAGGGCCCGGTGTGGGCCCGGTGTCCTGATGGGCGAGGCCGGACTCGTCGCGGTGGAACGACACGGTCGCCAACATCAGAGTTCGGTCGTTCTGCACCGCACGTACGAGACGGGTGGTGAAACTGCCGCCATCCCGGACACGTTCGACCCGGTAGTCGACTGGGTGGTCCGAACGCCCAGGGTGAATGAAGTGTCCGTGTACCGAATGGGGGCGGTGGTCGTGCTCGACTGTCCGCCCCGCCGCCACCAGCGCCTGCCCGATGGTCTGCCCACCGTAGATACGGCGGGCACTGGTGTGTGACCTGCCGCGAAACACATCCCGGTCGAGTTGCGTGAGCGTGAGGATCTCGGGAACCGGAGGGCGGGTGAGAGTGGTCAGGGACTCAACCGGGGGCGTCACATGCATCGTCAAGCCTCATGACTGGGGTGGAGTGGCGGTTGACTCGGCCGTGGCCGATCGCAGCGCGTGTCGGATCGGCCACGGTGAGTGGCGGGGTCGTGATCAGCGTGGCGCGAATCGCTGCCCGGCGTCGAGTCGTACGGCCTGCCCGTTGAGCATCGGGTTGTCGACGATGGCGAGTGCGAGCTTGGCGAACTCCGCTGGCCGGCCCATCCGCTTGGGGAAGGCCGCATCCTCGACGAGCGGGGCGACCTGCTCGTCGGTGAACTTCGCGGTGGCTCCGGTCGCGAACAGACTCGGCGCGATCGCAAGGACGCGAATACCCTGGGGGCCGAGGTCGCGTGCCATGACCAGCGCCATCGCGGCAATGCCCGCCTTCGCGGCGCTGTAGGCGACCTGACCGATCTGGCCCTCGAAGGCGGCGATCGAGGAGGTGTTCACGATGACGCCGCGCTCCTCGTCCTCCGGCTCGTTCTGCGACATGTGAAACGCTTGCAGGCGATTGAGATTGAACGTCGAGATCAGGTTCAGATTGATGACGTTCTCGAAGCTCTCGAGGTCGTGCGGGCCGTTGCGGCCGAGGGTCTTCTTCACGGTCCCGCCGCCTGCGGTGTTCACGGCGATGTGCAGTGTGCCGAGATCACTGACCGCAGCGGCCAGCGTCTGTTCCGCGCCTTCGTGATCGGTGATGTCGATCGGATGGAAGATCGCGCCGATCTCGGTCGCGACCTCCTTGCCTGCACTGCCGTGACGGTCGAGGATTGCGACATCGGCACCGCCCGCGGCCAGTGCCTCGGCGGTCGCCCGCCCCATGCCCGACGCGCCGCCGACGACGACGGCCTTCTTGCCGGTGATGTTCATTCCACCTGTGTCCTTACGTGAGGATGTTTCGGAGTTAGCCTGAGGGTACTTATAGTACTATCTAAACTATGTGACGCGCGCTACCCTGCAGTGGCAGCCGGTGCGTGATCGTCGACGCGACCGTCACCCTCGGTCGTACCGCTCACCCGCGAATGGAGGAATCGTGATTCTCAAGGTCGGTCAGTCGTTGGCCAGTGCAGTCGACGCCACCACATTGGTCGTGCTCCGCCCTGCAGAGGGCGAAGTGACGCTCACGTGTGGAGGTGTCCCGATGTCCGAGGGGAAGGTGACCTCCGGGGACGGCTCCTCGATCGATCCGGCGCACGTCGGTGGTGCGGTGATGGGGAAGCGCTATGTCGACGAGGCATCGGGTCTGGAGGTGCTGTGCACCAAGGCCGGCCAGGGCAGGCTCGCGCTGGACGGAACTGCGCTGGTCCTCAAGGCGGCCAAGCCGCTGCCCTCCTCGGACTGAGCATTCTCGACCGCGAACGACGAGTGGGAGTCGACGGATGAATATTTCGATGTTGCTGGATATGGCGGTCGACGGCTTCGGCGACCGCGTGGTGATCGGCCCCCGGGAGAGGGGAATCACCGCCTCCCGGTTGAAGGAGCTCGCAGTCGCGGGGGCGGATGTCATCCGGGAATCGGGGGCCGACGCGGTCGTCTACCTCGCAGTGAACGGACCCGCTTTCCCTGTGGCGATGTTCGCGGCTGCGCGGGCAGGTGTGCCGTTGGTGCCGGTCAACTACCGTCTGGGTCGCGAGCAGCTCGATGCGCTCTTGGCAAATCACCCACGCGCGCTGGGAATCGCGGATCCGAATCAGGCCGAGGTGCTCGAGAGCGCAGGCCTGAATGTGTGTAGTCCGGAGCAGTGGCTGCAGCGGCTTTCCGCATCCGGGGTGACCGAAACTAGCGAGGACGAGATTCTCGATGCCGAGGGTGCCGCCGTGGTCATCTACACCTCGGGCACCACCTCCGCGCCGAAGGGGGTGCTGCTCCGGCACGAGAACCTGACCTCGTACGTGTTCGGCTCCGTCGAGTTCGCGAATGCAGAGGAGGCCGACGCCGCCCTGGTGAGCGTGCCGCCGTATCACGTTGCGGCGGTGGCGAATGTCATCACCAACCTCTACGCAGGTCGACGTACCTTGGTGCTCGAACAGTTCACCCCGGAACAGTGGTTGAACACGGTTCGGGATGAGGGCGTCACCAACGCGCTGGTGGTGCCGACGATGCTGGCGCGAATCGTCGATTCAGACGCGGACAAGTCGATTCCGACGTTGCGCGGCCTCGCCTACGGGGGTGCTCCCATGCCCACTCGGGTCATCGAACAGGCGCTGGAGCTGTGGCCGGAGGTCGGCTTCGTCAACGCCTACGGACTGACCGAGACCAGTTCGACTGTCGCAGTTCTCGGACCCGACGAGCATCGGGCGGCAATCGAGTCGGATGAGCCCAGGGCTCGCGCGCGACTCGGTTCGGTAGGGCAGCCCGTCCCGGGTGTGATCATCGAGATCCGAGACGACGACGACGCGGTGCTCGGTCCCGGAGTGGTCGGGCGTATCTGCGTGGCAGGCGACCAGGTCTCGGCGGAGTACGCCGGGATCGGACGCATGGTCGACGAGCGGGGATTCTTCGACACCCGCGACAAGGGATTCCTCGACGGGGAGGGCTTCCTCTTCGTTGGAGGCCGGGTTGACGACACCATCATCCGCGGGGCCGAGAACATCGCTCCTGCCGAGATCGAAGACGTGATCCTCCGCCATCCCGCCGTGCTGGACGTCGCCGTTGTCGGTGTTCCCGACGAGGAGTGGGGACAGCGGATCGAGGCCGTGGTCGTGCTTCGGCCCGGGGGTGAGGTCGACGGCGAGACGTTGCGGTCGTTCGTCAGGGATACCTTGCGCGGCAGTAAGACTCCGGAACGCATCGTTTACTGGGACGCGCTCCCGCGCACGGAGACCGGGAAGCTCGTTCGCCGTCACGTCGTGGAGCGCCTCGTCGAGCACGCAGCGCTCTGATCGGTGCGGGGCGCCCGATGGCACGGATCGCGAGCACTCCAGCGTGTTTACATATCTTACTAAGTTGACTTACTATGGTCGTGGCAACGGTGGATCATCTCGCCGGCCCTGCGGCCGGTTCAGTGGCGCCGACACGGTTCGCGCCCATCGATCACGGAGGTAACCCATGACCACGGCGGAGAAGGCTGGAGCCGACACCGAGATCTACGAGTTTCTCGAGTCCGACATCCAGCGGGCCAGGGATATTGTCGGCATCTACCACGGGGTTACCCAGCGGGAGCAGTTCAGCCGGGCGACACCGGACTTCATTCGGAACTTTGCTCGCTCCTACGGTGACGACAACCCGCTGTTCGTGGATGAGGACTACGCACGGGACACGCGCTGGGGTGGTCAGATCGCCCCGCCGATGTTCAACATCGCGCTGCGCAAGGAACTGCTCACCGACCCCATGCCTCGCGAGCACCGTCGTCCTGCGTTCCGTGGCATCCATGTCTTCGTCTCCGGCAGCACGACCGACTGGTACCGGCCGGTGTACGACGGTGACACCATCTACGCCTTCCATGGCTTCGAGAAGGTCGAACTCAAGGAGTCCGAGTTCGCGGGCCGCTCATTGTTCGTGACCCGCATTCATGTCCAGTTCAATCAGCGTGCCGAGGTCGTTCAGGCCCAGCGTGTACTCACCATCCATACGGAGCGCCACGAGTCGAAGAAGCGCAAGAAGTACGACGCTATCGAGGCGGCGAGCTACACGCCCGAGGACATCGCTGCGATCGACGAGCTCTACGCGGCGGAGAAGCTGCGCGGCGCGGAACCCCGCTACTGGGAGGATGTCGAGGTCGGCGATTCCCTCGGGAACATGGTCAAAGGTCCGCTCACGGCCACAGACATGATGGTCTTCCATTCCGGCGGTTACGGTTTCGCGCCGTACACCCCGTGTTCCGGCCGCCTGGCCTACAAGAACCGGCAGCGGATCGGCGCCTTCTACATTCCCAACGAGCAGGGCGTTCCGGATGTCGCGCAGCGCATCCACTGGGACAGCGAGTACGCACGGTCGATCGGTCTGCCCGCCGCGTACGACTACGGCATGATGCGCGACTGCTGGTTGACGCATTACTTGACCGATTGGATCGGCGATGAGGGCTGGATCGAGTCGATGTCGAGCCAGATGCGCAAGTTCAACTACCTCGGCGATACCCACTACTTTACCGGCAACGTCGTCGGTAAGCGGGTCGAGGGTGACCGATACCTGGTCGACCTGGAGTTCCGTGGCACCAGTCAGCGTGGTGAGGTGACGTGCCCGGCGACGGCGACGGTGTCCCTGCCCAGTCGCGCAGCGGGTCTGGCAGTACTGCCGACCGCTCCCGCCGAATGGGAGCGGATCGCCGCGCAGTTGCTCAAGCGTCATGGTGAGCTGCGCGCGGAGAAGCGTCGCTCCGCGCAGGCCTGAGCGGACAGCTCGCTCGGCCCGACGAACGTGGGTCTGTTCGGGGTGCGGTCCGCGCCACCCCGAACAGACCCGCCCATCGCCGGCGACCGGATGCGCAGCTTGCGGACCGATTGCACGACGACTCGGTAATTTCAGATACGGCGTGCCCGTACTTCCCAGGAGGAACAGTGGACCTGAGCGGTCTGACCACGGTGATCACAGAGCTTGACGACCACGTTCTGACCATCACGCTGAACCGTCCCGATCGAATGAACTCGTTCACCAACGAGATGCGGAGCGAGTTCCGGGCGTTGTGGGCCTACGCGGCCGAAACCGACGACGTGCACGTCGTCGTGCTGCGGGCCAGTGGCGAACGTGCTTTCAGTACCGGCATGGACGTCAAGGAAGGGACATACGTCGCCGAGAACGTCTTCAGCCGTCGTGATCCCGGGTCGGATCTCTCTCCGAAGCAGAACGGCTGCTGGAAGCCGCTGGTCTGCGCAGTACACGGCATGGTCGCCGGTGGCGCCCTCTACTGGATCAACGAGGCGGACATCATCGTTGCCAGCGAGGACGCCCAGTTCTTCGACCCGCACGTCTCCTACGGAATGGTCGCGGCGCTCGAACCGATCGGGCTGGCGCACCGCATCCCGATCGGTGAAGTACTGCGGATGGTCCTTCTCGGGCTCGATGAGCGGATGTCTGCGCAGCGGGCCTACGAGATCGGCCTCGTCAGCGAGATCGTGACCCGTGACCGCCTGTGGGCCCGGGCGCAGGACCTCGCCGCACGCATCGCGTCGAAGCCGCCGGCGGCGATCCAGGGCAGCGTTCGCGCTATCTGGGAGTCGAAGGATTCGACGCGCTCGCAGGCACTGGCGACCGGTATGTCCTACACGTCGTTGGGCAATCCGATCGGCAAGGCGCAGGTCGTCCGTTCCGAAATTCCCACGCGCAAGTACGAGGTCCGGTGAACTTCCGGCAGTGAAGTCGATCGACCGCGGTGTTCAGCTGAAGAGGATCTGAAATGGACTACGGGATGACTGCGGAGCTCGAGGAGTTCCGCAGCGAGGTAAGGGCTTTCGTGGCGGCGAATGCTCCCGATATTGCTCCCAAGGCGGGGGTACGTAGTGCCGAGACCGCAGAGGAACTGGCACTGCTGAAGGCGTGGACGGGCAAGCTGTTCGCCGCCGGTTACGTGGGTGGGTCCTGGCCGGAACGGTTCGGTGGTCGCGGCGACGCGCATTCGGCCGAGCGGGACGTCGTCGTCGGTGAGGAGCTGGCCCGGGCGCGGACGCCGGCGGCTATTCAGGGCGCGGCCAATCTCGTGTCGAATGCGTTGATCGACTTCGGAACCGAGGAGCAGCGAGAGAAGTATCTGCCCGGCATTCGTTCCGGTGAGCTGATCTTCTGTCAGCTCTTCAGTGAGCCGAGTTCGGGCAGCGATCTGGCGTCGTTGCGGACCAAGGCGACACGTACCGACGGTGGTGGCTTCCGGGTCACCGGCCAGAAGGTCTGGACCACGAACGGGCAGTGGGCCGACTATGGTTATCTACTGGCGCGAACGGATCCCGATGCCCCCAAGCATCGCGGCATAAGTGCGTTCATCGTGGACATGCGGCTACCCGGAGTCGACGTGCGGCCGCTGCGTGAGATGACGGGTACGTCGGACTTCAACGAGGTATTTCTGGACGATGTCGAACTCGACTCGGATGCCCTGATCGGTGAGCTGAATCAGGGCTGGTCGATTGCGAACTCCAGTCTCGGGCACGAGCGGAGCGGAGTCGCCACCAACGCGGTTCGGTTGCGGCAGAACGTTGCTGCGCTCGTCGACCTCGCCGGGCGCGTGACGAGGAACGGGCGGCCTGCCATCGAGGACGGCGCCGTCCAGGAGCGTCTCGGTCAGCTGTCCGCTTCGGTCGAGGCGCTGTCCGCCCTCGTCTATGCGAACATCAGTCGATGGTCCCGCAAATCCGAGCGGGTGTTCGACGGTCCGATGGCCAAGTTGATGTTCAGCGAACTGGGAGTCGACATTGCGCGACTGGGTCTCGAACTTTGCGGTGAGGCAGGAATTCTCGTGGAGGGTGACGTCGGCGCGGTTGATCGCGGTCGCTGGCAGGACGAGTTCCTGTACGCCCGTGCCTACACGATTGCGGGTGGGAGTTCCGAGATCATGCGGAACATCGTCGCCGAGCGGGGACTGTCGTTGCCGCGCTGATTCCTTTGCCGAGCCGGCGGGCAGGTCTGGGACCTTCGAAGGGGACTCATGCATGGTGGGTCCCCTTTCGGCCGTTCGACCACGGATAGGGAATTGACCTAGTTAACTATGTGTTCTATCTTGAGTTGAGCGCGTCCGATAGTGCGATCGGATTTGCCGGGCGACGCCGTGTGGGCGGGCCGGGGGCGTGGGTCTTCCTTGTCAGCAGAACCGGAGGCAGTCAATGGCGGGAATCAGGAACGGTTTGAGTGCCCTGTGGCGGGCGCCGGATACCGCGAGGATGATTCAGCAAGATGGTGAATGGTTCACCTGGGGCGATGTCCGGGTCCTCGTCGAGCGTATCGACGAGGTGCTCACCGGCGCCGGATGTGCGGAACGCTCGCGCATCGGGGTCCTGCTGGGTAACCGGGTGGAGTCCATTGCGGCGCTGGTCGCGATTCTGGGCAAGGGGCGCACGATCGTCACCCTGAATCCGATGCAGCCGTCCGCGCGGGTGGCGTCCGATCTGGTGAATTCGCTGCCGCAGGTGGTCCTGGCGCCCGCCAGTATGTGGTC
This sequence comes from Rhodococcus sp. CX, assembly GCF_015865005.1. Lineage (NCBI taxonomy): Bacteria > Bacillati > Actinomycetota > Actinomycetes > Mycobacteriales > Nocardiaceae > Rhodococcus > Rhodococcus sp. CX. The sequence goes on along the minus strand of NZ_JADZGH010000270.1, from coordinate 15,300 downwards.
GGAGCCGGAGTTCGCCACGGCTGCAGAGGAATCGGGAGTACTTGGTTTCGCAGTCGATGGATCGGTCGTCGACCAGCGCTGCGGTGGTCCGACCGTGACCATCGAGGCCCCGCGGGACGAGCAGAGCCCGGTGGCCGTGGAGATGTTCACCTCCGGCACCACCGGTCCGCCGAAGCGGGTGCCGCTGACGTGGCGTCAACTCGATGCAGCCATGTCCGCGGTACACAGTCACACCGGTGCGGCCGGTCCGGAGCGGGAGCCGCTCACCGGGCGGGTGTCCCTCGTGGTCCTGGCGCTCGTCCACATCGGTGGCATGTGGGCGGTGCTGCAGGCGTTGGCCGAGGCCCGGCCGTTCGTGCTGCTGCCACGTTTCACCGTGGACGGCTGGGCGGATGCGGTGTCCGAGCACAAGCCGCGCATCGCGAGTCTGCCACCCGCCGCCATGCGTTCGCTGCTGAGCGCAGACGTCCCGGCCGAGAAGCTGGAGAGCCTGCGCGCCGTGACCGCCGGCACTGCCTTCGTCAGCCCGGACATGGCGGATGAATTCATCGGGAAGTACGGCATCCCCGTGCTGATCGTCTACGGCGCCACGGAGTTCTCCGGCGCCGTCGCCGGGTGGACCAAGCCGCTGCACATCGAGTGGTGGTCGCGTAAGCGTGGAAGCGTCGGGCGTCCATTCCCCGGCGTCAGCCTGCGGACGGTCGACGAGAACGGCGAGGTGCTGCCGGTCGGGGAGACGGGCCGCTTGGAGGTGCGGGCCGGCCAGACCGGTGCCGGTGCCGATGGTTGGCTGCGGACGAGCGACCTCGCGCACCTGGATGAGGACGGATTCCTCTACATCGACGGCCGGGCGGACGACGCCATCATCCGCGGCGGCTTCAAGGTTCACCCGGAGGTCGTCTCCGACGCGCTGCGAGCACATCCCTCGGTTCTCGATGCGTGTGTCTACGGCCGGTCTGACGATCGCCTCGGACAGGTTCCGGTGGCTGTCGTCGAGTTCGCCGAGGGAGCACCGGCCGTGTCCGAGGACGAACTCAAGACCTTCGCGCGCGGCCAGCTGACCGCCTACGAGGTACCGGTCTCGATCCACGCGGTCGATGAGCTTCCTCGCGCGGCATCGCTCAAGATCGACCGCCGCCGCCTACTCGACATGGTCGCGGAGCTCGAAGCTGCACGGGTCTGACGCGCCCGGCGACGAAATCCCACGCATACCACCTCCAGAACCATTCACCAGACCCGGGTCGATGCCCGGGATACCAAGGAGCACAGCATGACCGCAGTCATCGTGGAAGCAGTCCGTACCCCGGTCGGCAAGCGCAACGGTGGCCTGTCGACCGTTCACCCGGCCGACCTGTCCGCCGTCGTCCTCAATGCACTGGTCGAGCGCACCGGAATCGATCCCGCGGTCGTCGAGGACGTCATCTGGGGCTGTGTCCAGCAGGTCGGTGACCAGTCCAATGACATCGCCCGCAATGCGTTGCTGGCAGCGGGGTGGCCGGAGACCGTTCCCGGTGTCACGGTCGACCGTCAGTGCGGATCGTCGCAGCAGGCGCTCAACTTCGCCGTCGCCAGTGTGGCGGCCGGACACTACGATGTCGTTGTCGCCGGCGGCGTCGAGTCGATGTCCCGCGTTCCGATGGGGTCGTCGGTGCTGTCCATCTCCTTCGAGGGATCGCCGTACAGCCCGGCATTCATGGAGCGGTACAACGGGATCAAGCCGAACCAGGGCCTCGGAGCCGAGGCGATCGCCGAGAAGTGGGGTCTGACCCGTTCCGATCTCGACAGGTTCTCCGCCCAGTCGCACGAGCGCG
>NZ_JADZGH010000270.1:0-13479 GCF_015865005.1 Rhodococcus sp. CX | reverse complement strand
CGCCGCCGCGCAGGATGCGGGCCTGTTCGACGCCCAGATCGTCCCGGTCACAACCCCGGACGGCACCGTGATCTCCAGGGACGAGGGCATTCGCCGCGGCACGACGGAGGAGTCGCTGGCGAAGCTCAAGCCCGTGTTCAAGGAAGACGGGGTCATCCACGCCGGCAACGCTTCCCAGATCTCCGACGGTGCATCGGCGCTGCTGATCATGAGTGAGGAGGCCGCCGCTCGGTACGGCCTGACGCCGATCGCGAAGATCCACTCCGTCGCAGTCGTGGGCGACGACCCTGTCATCATGTTGACCGCCCCGATCCCGGCGACCGAGAAGGTCCTCGCCAAGTCCGGGCTGGCGCTCGAGGACATCGGGGTGTTCGAAGTCAACGAGGCGTTCGCCAGCGTCCCGCTCGCGTGGATCAAGGACATCGGCGCCGACCCGGCTCGGGTCAATCCCAATGGAGGTGCGATCGCGCTCGGGCATCCGCTCGGCGGTTCGGGTGGTCGGATTCTCACCGACATGATCCACCACATGCGCGTCAACAACCTGCGGTATGGGCTGCAGACGATGTGCGAGGGCGGCGGTCAGGCGAACGCCACCATCCTCGAACTGATCGACGCCAACTGAAACCAGATATCGAACAAGGAGATACGGTGACCGAAACCAACGATTCCGTGGTACTCGTCGAGCGCGTCGACAACGTCATGGTGATCACGATCAATCGTCCTGACGCGCGCAATGCCGTGAACTCGTCCGTCAGTGCCGGTGTCGGTGGCGCCTTGGACGAGGCGGCGGCGGACCCCGAGGTGCGTGCGATCGTGCTGACCGGTGCGGGGGAAAAGTCCTTCTGTGCGGGCGCGGATCTCAAGGCTCTGTCTCGAGGTGAATCGGTATACGCGCCTGGCCATCGTGACTGGGGATTCGCCGGCTTCGCGGCGAGGTACACCGCCAAGCCGACAATCGCCGCGGTCAACGGCACCGCGCTCGGCGGCGGTACCGAACTGGCATTGGCGGCCGACCTCGTCGTGGCATCGGAGAACGCGACCTTCGGCCTTCCCGAGGTCAAGCGAGGTCTCCTCGCAGGTGCGGGTGGAGCCTTCCGGCTTCCGCTGCAGATCCCGCGGCGTCTCGCGATGGAGATGATCTTCACCGGCGATCCGGTCACCGCTGCTCGAGCGCTCGAGATCGGTCTGATCAATCAGGTGGTGCCGGCAGGCAAGGTCGTTGACGCCGCGATGGATCTTGCGCGACGGATCGCCGTCAACGCGCCACTGTCCGTTCAGGCCAGCAAGCGCATCGCCTACGGCGTTGTCGATGGTGTGCCGGTCGACGAGACCGCCAAGTGGTCGCTCTCGGACATCGAGTGGGAGCGCCTCGCGGCGAGTGAGGATGCCAAGGAAGGTCCTCGTGCCTTCGCTGAGAAGCGCGAGCCGATCTGGAAGGCTCGCTGATCGCGTAATCTGTACGGCCCTCGAGGTTCGGTCCGGCTGCGGTGTGAAGCTGCAGTCGGACCGTTATCGTTTCTGAGGGAGATCGGGAAGCGGAAGAGGGTGGGTCCGGCGGTGCCGGACCACCCTCTCGATGCGTACGGAGCGCAGTGATCAGGCACTGATCAAGCGACGCCGGTGATAGCTGACCGATCCGTCCAGAAGCTCGTCGACCTTGATGCGACGGATGAGCAGGTGCACGTCGTGTTCCCAGGTGAACCCGATTCCACCGTGAACCTGCAGGGCGGTCTGCGCGGTCGTGCTGGTGCCCTCACCCGCGAATGCGGCCGCCGCGGAAACTGCCCTCGTGCGCACCGTGGGATCGGCACCGTCCAAGGCCACCGCGGCGGCCCACAGTGCGGCGCGAGACGCCTCGACGGAAAGAGCCATGTTGGCGCAGTGGTGCTTGACGGCCTGAAAGCTCCCGATGGGCTTGTCGAACTGTGTGCGTTGACCTGCGTACTCCACAGTGAGTTCGAGCAGACGCGATGCGGCGCCGAGCGCGTCCGTGGAACGGAACGTGGACAGCTCGTCGCGGAGGAAGGCCAGAGTGCCGACCGGAACGGTCGACCACTCGTTCTCGCCGAGCGTGACATCGATGTCGGCCACCGCCCACGACCGGGTGACGTCGAGCGTGTCCAGGACGCGGATCTCGACGGACGCGGTGTCCACAAGTGCCGCCACCTCCGTGCCGTTCACCGCCGAGGCGACGAGGAGGACCCGGTCGGCGTCGACCAGGCCGGTGGCGGGCGCGGTCGTGCCGTGTAGTCGAAGTGATGTTCCGTCGACGTCGGCGTGCAGCGCCCCCGTCTCGGGCGAGCCGACTGCAGGAACGGTGAGCGATTCACCCGACGCAACAGCGTCGAGTGCCCGGTGCCCGATCAGCTCGAGCAGACGGCAGGCGATCGCCAACTCCGCGACGGGAACCGAGCTTCCGGAGCGGCCGTGTTCCTCACACAGGACGAGCAGGTCGACGTGGGTGCCGCCCATTTCGGAGGTGAGCAGGCTGACGATGCCGGACTCGGCAACGTGGTGGAGGGCCGCTGGGGGGATCCTGGCAGGGCCGTCGTCGATCGTCGGCCTGCGGGCGGCCAGCGGGTCGTTCTTGGTGAGCCAGGCTCGCTCGGCCTCGGCAAGGGCCACCTGTTCGTCGCTCAGGGCGAAGTCCATGACACTCCTCGTGAGATTCCATGCTTATTGACGTAGTTAACCATGTCTACTACGTTCACGGTAGTACTCAGGTGCGGCGCGATCCCGCTCAGGGGCACCACCTTCGGCCGGCCGCACTGGCTTCGAATGTGTTAACGATGGGAGCATGCCTGTGGAATTTCTCCGTGTCGAGCGTAGTGGTGGTGGTGTGGTGACGGTGGTCATGTCGCGCCCCGAGAAGAAGAACGCCGTGAATCTCGGCATGTGGCACGAGTTGGCCGAGACCTTCACGGCGATCGAGCGCGGGCACACCGACCGCGTCATGGTGCTCACCGGCGCCGGCGGCGACTTCTGCTCCGGGGCCGACCTCGCCAGTCTCAAGGGCGGGGACACGCTCGACTTCATGTCCGATGCCAGTGAGGCGGCTCGGACGCTGCACGCCATGACCATTCCCACGATTGCGAAGGTGGACGGCGTCGCGGTCGGCGCGGGATGGAACCTGGCTCTGGGATGCGACCTCGTGGTGGCGACCGAACGGGCCCGCTTCTCGCAGATCTTCGTCCGTCGTGCGCTCTCGCTCGACCTCGGGGGATCGTGGCTGCTGCCCAGACTGGTCGGTCTGCAGAAGGCGAAGGAGATCGCCTACTTCGGGGATATGTACTCCGCGCGAGAGGCTGCGGACCTCGGCCTGGTGACGCGGGTTGTCGCGCCGTCCGAGATCGACGCCACGGTTGCCTCCATGGCGGAGCGCCTGGCCGCGGGCCCGGCGCGGGCGCTGTCGTTGACGAAACAACTCTTGGACGCGGCCGTCGAGGGCGGGAGCCTGGAACAGGCCCTACGGGCGGAATCGCAGGCGCAGGTGATCAACATCGGCGGCGAGGATGCTGTCGAGGCCAAGGCTGCTTTTCTCGAGAAGCGGACGCCGGTGTTCGGAGCGCGTGCGGCATTGGCGAGCACTGTTGGCTGACGTCCGTGCATTCGGCTGACAAAGGCGATACATACGGGTGAAATGGGGCCAGGAGGAGTGTTCGCTCCTCCTGGCCCTATCTCCGTTCGTGGTTGGTGGACCGCTATACCGGCGCCATCCTGATCGCACCATCGATGCGAATCGTCTCACCGTTGATCATTGCGTTGTCCACGATGGCGAGTGCGAGCTTCGCGTACTCGGCAGGGTTGCCGAGCCGGCTCGGGTGGGGCACCTGCGACGCGAGGGAATCACGCACCTTCTCGGACAGGCCGCCGAGGATGGGGGTTTCGAAGGTTCCCGGGGCAATCGTGACAACGCGAACGAGCTTGCGGGCGAGGTCGCGTGCGGCGACGATCGTCAAGCCCGCGACGCCGGCCTTCGCCGAGGAGTATGCGGCCTGGCCGATCTGACCCTCGAAGGCGGCAACGGACGAGGTCATGATGATGACCCCGCGCTCGCCGTCGACCGGCTCGTTCTGCACCATCCGCGCGGCAGCGACGCTGGCCACGGTGAAGGTGCCGACCAGATTGGTGTCGATGACCTGCTTGTATAGCTCCAGGTCGCCGGGTGTGCCGTCCTTGTTGACCAGGCGCACCTTGCCGCCGCGACCGGCGCAGTGGACGACAGCCCGCAGCGGCGCGGACTCCTCCGCGGCTGCGAGCGCGGCGTCGACGGCATCTGGGTCGCGGACGTCCGCGGGCATGAACGTGGCGAGGTCGCCGAGTTCCTTCGCGACGACGGCGCCGTTCGAGGAGGGGAGGTCGACGATGACCGTCGGTACACCGCGAGCGATGAACGCCTCTGCGGTTGCTCTGCCCAGGCCGGAGACGCCGCCGGTGACCGCGGCCGACGCGTTGGTGAGGTCCATGAATTGTGCCTTTCGTTGTGGGGGGCGAGGACCTGGTCAGGGTCCGCTTCGAGTTGTTTGCCAACGTAGTTAAAGAGGTTATATTTGTCCAGCGATGTGGCGCCTGGGTGTCATCCAGGCGAGATGACGGACGGAGTGGAAATGAACGCAGTCGATGCAGGCCTGCTGATCCTGCGGATCTGTCTCGGGTTGACGATGGCCGCACACGGATACGCAAAGGTGTTCCGCGGAGGTCGAATTACCGGAACAGCGGCATGGTTCGAGAGCATCGGCATGCGCCCGGGTCGAGCCAACGCGTGGCTGGCGGCCGGCACCGAGGTCACGGGGGGTCTCGCGCTCGCGCTCGGCCTGCTCACGCCGTTCACCGCCGCCGCGTTCGTCTCCCTGATGTTCGTCGCAGCCTGGACGGTGCACCGAGGGAAGGGCTTCTTCGTGGTCTCCGACGGCTGGGAGTACAACCTCGTCCTGGCAGTGGGCGCCGCGGCCGTCGCGATCACCGGTCCTGGCGCTGTCAGCCTCGACAACCTGCTGTTCGGGGGCAATCTCTTCGCAGGTTGGGCCGGAGGTCTGGTTGCGGTTGCCGGAGGGCTTGTCGTCGCGGGTGCTCTTCTCGCGGCAGCGTACCGCCGACCTGCGCCTGCAGCCGCTGCGATGGGCGTCTCGTGAGCGTGAACGAGGCACCATCCGAATCCCGCACCGATGCGGGATCGGTGCCGGGCCTGGTCAACTTGCGCGACATCGGTGGGCTGGCGCTATCCGGTGGCGGGGTGACCGCATCCGGTGTCCTCTATCGAGGGGATGCCCCGTATCCGGGCGACAACGCAGTGCCCGACCTCGAATCCTGGCCGCCGGCAAGCATTGTCGACCTGCGGGGGGCGCGAGAGCGCGCGCGCTTCGCCTACGACTGGCCCGCAGCCTCGGTTGTTCATCACGTGCCCATGCACGACGGTGCTGCGCCCGACGCCGCGCCGACCGATCTCGCTGCGGTCTTCGTACGCATGTTGAACTGCGGAGAGGTGTGGGCCGGTACCCTCGTGCGCATCGTCTCCCGCTCGCGTGGCGCGACACTCGTGCACTGCACGGCGGGCAAGGACCGCACCGGGGTGGCCGTCGCGGTTCTGTTGCTTGCCGCCGGCGTCGAACCCGACGAGGTCGTCGAGGACTTCATCCGCAGCGAGGATGCGCTGGACGATCTGTATCGACGCTGGATCGCTGTCGGTATGCGAAAGCTCGATTCGCCCCCGCTGCCGGAGAAGTACATGCACGCGCCGGTCGAGGCGATCGAACCGGTCATCGAACGGCTGGGTGGAACCCCCGGCGGACCTGCTCAGTGGTTGCTGGACCACGGGGCGGATCCCGCCGACCTCGACAGGTGGTGTGCCCGGCTGCACGGCGGCAGAGAGCAATGAGCCAACCGTCGGCTCGACGCGGCGGATCGCCGGCGGCCGGAGAGCTCGTCGAGCGGTGGTACCGAGAAGGCTTCTACAGCGATCGGACCTGGGTGGACGTGCTGTCCGAGGAGCCCGTGGGTCGGTGTGCGACCATCGTGTACGTGGCCGCGGACGGATCCCGGACCGAGACGTCGAGCGGTCGGGTCCTCCGGGATGCGAGGCGGGTGGCGGCCGGTCTTCGGAAGCTCGGTGTGGGACCGGGTGACGCGGTGGCCGTGCAACTCCCCAATCGCGTCGAGGCATCGGTGGCCTACGCGGCGGTGCTGCTCGCCGGGGCGGTCCTCGTCCCGATCGTGCACATCTACGGCCCGAACGAGGTCCGGTTCATCCTCGAGCAGTCGGACGCGGCACTGCTGATCCAGCCGGACCGCTGGCGCAGCACCGAGTACCGCGACCGGATCGACGGGTATGCGGGATTGCCCTCGCTCCGACAGGTGGTCACCGTCGGTGACGCCATTCCGCCGGGTTCGCTCTCATGGGCCGACCTGTCCATCATGGGGGAGTACGTGCGCCCGGAGGTGGACGCCGACGACATCGCCCTGCTCATCTACACGTCCGGAACCACGGCAGATCCTAAAGGTGTTCAGCACAGCCATAATTCGCTTCTTGCCGAAGTGCGCTCCATGTCCGGTGTCTCCAGTCGTGGTGCTGACAGGGTACAGCTTGTCTCCTTTCCTCCCGGGCACATCGCGGGTGTCGGAAACGTGCTTCGGCCCCTCGTCCATGGTCATGGCGCCGTGTACATGGACGGTTGGGATCCCGTGCTGGCCGCGGAGCTGATCTCGCAGTACCGGGTCACCGGAACCTCGGGTACGCCCTTCCATCTCGCTGAACTCCTGGACGTGGACGGGGTAGCCGACCGGCTCGCAACCCTGTCGGACTTCCTGGTAGGGGCCGCAGCGGTCCCCGAAGGCCTGGTCCGGCGCGCGGAACGGGCGGGAATCTCGACGTTTCGGTGCTACGGATCCACCGAACACCCAACTGCCACTTCCGGTCACGCGGGTGAGGGAGCGGCCGAGCGGTTGGGGACCGACGGCGCACCCATGGCGGGTGTCCGGGTCCGCATCATCGACGACGGTGGCGACGATGTCCCGGTTGGGGTCGACGGCGAGGTGGTTCTCCAGGGGCCCGACCAGTTCGTCGGCTACCGGGACGCCACGCTGGATCTGCACGCGTTCACCGAGGACGGCTGGCTGCGCACCGGCGATCTCGGGCACCTGGACGAGGCGGGCCGGCTGACGATCACCGATCGAATCAAGGATGTGGTGATCCGGGCGGGCGAGACGATCTCCTCGGGTCAGGTGGAGAGCGTTCTCGTCGCCCACCCTGCCGTCAGGGCGGGAGCTGTCGTCGCGGCCCCGGACGCGCGGTACGGGGAGGTCGTCGCGGCGGTTGTCGTGCTCGAGCCAGGGGCGCACCTGACCCTGGGGGAACTCCGAGCGCACTTCGTCGAGTCGGGGCTGGCTCGGCAGAAGACCCCCGAGCGGCTCGTCGTTGTCGACGATCTGCCGCGTACCGCGCTCGGCAAGGTGCGCAAGGCGGAGCTGCGACGCGCGCACTTCCCGTCCGAGTAGCCCCGAGTCGGGGAGACTTGTTTCCTGGCAACATGTTCCGCGCTCCCGAGTCGGATCGACAGGGGGTGGGACTTGGGTCTTGACATCACCGCGATAACTCAGAATCATATTCCCAGAATCACAATCTTACTTTTGTGCCATCAAGCGAAGGATCCACATGACGAAGGAATCCGAGCACGCAGACCTCATGGCCGACCTCGGCCGTCGTGTTGCCGAGGTGGGTCGTCAATGGCGACCGGACATCCGGGTCGACAATGTGCGCCCGTTGACCGGCGGGACCTCGAGCCTGACCTTCATCGCCGACATCGCCTCGGGTGCTACCACCGAACCGGTTGTTCTCAAGGTGGCACCACCCGGGCTCGAACCGGTCCGCAACAGGGACGTGATCCGGCAAGGCCGCGTGATGAAGGCACTGCAGAGTGTGCCGGGTGTTGCCGCCCCGACCGTACATTTCGAGGACGCTGCCGCTCCTCCGTTCGTGGCGATGGAATTGGTCCCGGGTGAATGCCTGGAGCCCCTCCTCGTAGCGGACCGTCCGCGCGACGAGGCGACCCGGGCGCAGACCCGCGCGCGTTATCTCGACGCCGCCCGGATGCTGGGCTGCCTGCATTCGGTGAGCCCGGCCGAAATCGGGCTGGGCGACGAACCAGTGCTCTCCCTGGCGGACGAGATCGACAGGTGGACCAGGGCTTTCGAGACGATCCCGGACGATCTGCGGGGGGACTACCCGACATGCGCGAAGGCGCTGCACGCGACGATTCCCGCGCCGGCGGACCCTGTCGTCAACCATGGTGACTACCGCTTGGGCAACACCCTGTGCGATGGCGATCGCGTCACGGCGATCATCGACTGGGAGATCTGGTCGGTCGGCGACCCGCGCATCGACCTGACGTGGCTCACCTACTTCACCGACGAGGTCCGCCATCCCGCCGCGGCATTCGACGAGTCGTGCGGCACGCCGACCGTTGCGGAGGTCACCGCGACCTACGAGGAGACGCTGGGCCGCACGGTCGAGGACATCGAGTGGTTCCACGCGCTGACCCGGTACAAGGAAGCGGCCGCGACGGCACTGCTGATCAAGCGGGCACGGAGGCGGGGAACCCTGAGCCCGGCGTTCCAGCGCATGGAACCGGCTCTGCCGGGACTGCTGACCGAGGCGCTCGAGTTCATCGGATACTGACTCGGTTGCTGTTTACCTCGCCTGCTGGAACGAGTTGATCCGATGACAGAGACGGTGCCCGGACGAGACGACACTCCACCGGTGATCCCCGGTGGCCGACAGTTGCGTCGCGTGCCCAAGCCGCGCAGACAAGCTTCGTACGATGACGAGGTCAAGCTCCTCATCCGCGCGGCACAGTCCGTGATGCTGCGTAAGGGTTGCACCGAACAACCCAAGATCGCCGAGATCGTCGGTGAAGCGGGAATGTCGAACCAGGCGTTCTACCGGAACTTTCGCAGTCGCGACGACGTCATCGTTGCGACCTACGAGCAGGGGCTGCTGAATATCCACGCGTACCTCGAGCGCCGGGTGCGCAAGCAGACCGGGCTGGAGCCGCGTCTGGCCGCCTGGATCGACGGAGTCCTGGCGCAGATCGAGGACCATGAGCTTTCCGAGCTCAGTCGGGTGATCATCTGGAACATGGGGCAGATCGCGAGGACGAAGAGCGAGATCGAACCTGTTGGCCACACCCGAATCCGAGAACTGCTCTGCCGCGTTCTCGACGAGAGTGGGGTCGCCGACCCCGAGCGCACGGCCGTGTTCGTCCACACCCTGGTGATGGGGCTCATGACCACCTATCTCGAATCGGGTGACCGACCGACAGAGGAGGCCAGAGCGCACCTGTTGCGCTTCTGCGTCGGCGCGATCACCGAACACTGAACTCCACACGACAGCGGGTCGCAAGGCAACTCGCTCACCAGTAAAGGACTCTTACCATGTGGGATTTCAAGACAGACCCCGAATTCCAGGAGAAGCTCGACTGGGCCGACAAGTTCGTTCGGGAAGAGTGCGAACCGCTCGACCTGCTCTTCCCGCACCTCGGCCAGCCGTACAACACCGAGAACAAGGCCGCTCGGGCGATTCTCGCCCCGTTGCGTGAGCAGGTGAAGGAACAGGGCCTGTGGGCCTGTCACCTCGGTCCGGAGCTGGGCGGCCAGGGATACGGTCAGATCAAGCTCGCACTGCTGAACGAGGTGCTCGGCCGGTCCATGTGGGCGCCAACGGTGTTCGGCACGGCAGCACCTGACACGGGCAACGCCGAGATCCTCGCGATGTACGGAACCGAGGAGCAGAAGGCAAAGTACCTGCAGCCACTCCTCGACGGCGACACCGTGTCGTCGTTCTCGATGACGGAGCCGCAGGCGGGGTCGGACCCGAAGGAATTCGTCTGTGCGGCACGCAAGGACGGCGACGAGTGGGTCATCAGCGGGGAGAAGTGGTTCTCGTCGAACGCCCGCTACGCGTCGTTCCTCATCGTGATGGCCGTGACGGATCCCGACGCGTCCCCGTACCGGCGCATGTCGATGTTCGTTGTGCCTGCCGAGACACCAGGAATCGAGATCATCCGGAACGTCTCCGTGATGGGCGACCGTGACGAGCTCGACGAGGGAACTCACGCCTACATCCGGTACAACGACGTGCGTGTCCCGTCGGACGCCATCCTCGGTGGTCCCGGCCAGGGCTTCGAGGTGGCGCAGGCCAGGCTCGGTGGTGGGCGTGTGCACCACGCAATGCGGACCGTCGGCAAATGCCAGCGTGCGCTGGACATGATGGGGGAGCGGGCGCTGTCTCGCCGCACACAGGGCGAGGTCCTCGCGAAAAAGCAGCTGGTGCAGCAGTTCATCGCCGATTCTGCGATCGAGCTCGAGCAGTACCGGCTGCTGGTCCTCAAGACCGCGTGGGTCATCGACACCCAGCCGCATGGGTCGGCCCGCACCTACATCGCCATGTGCAAGGTCGCGATGGCGAAGGTTTACCACGACATCATCCATCGCGCGATCCAGTTGCACGGGTCGCTCGGCTCCACGATCGAGACACCGCTGCACGACTACTGGACCGGCGTCATCTCGATGGGCCTGGCGGATGGTCCTACCGAGGTGCACAAGGTCGCCGTCGCTCGCGGGGTACTCGCGAACTACGAGCCGACCGAGAATCTCTTCCCGACCGAGCACATCCCCACCCGACTCGCCGCAGCGAAGGCGAAGCACGCGGCGGTCCTCGCGGAGCACGGCATCGTATGACCGACCGCTTCTCGCTTGCCGGCAAGGTAGCACTCGTTACGGGAGGTAGTCGGGGCCTCGGTCGTGAGATGGTGCTGGCATTCGCCGAGGCCGGTGCGGATGTCGTCGTCACCAGCCGTAAGGCGGAAGCCTGCGAGAAGGTCGCCCGGGAGGTTGAGGCCCTTGGTAGCCAGGCACTTCCGGTGAGCTGTCACGTCGGCAAGTGGGACGAGATCGACGCGCTCGTCGAGAGGGTGTACGAGGTGTTCGGCCGGGTGGACGTGCTGGTCAACAATGCCGGCATGTCACCGGTCGCCCCGTCGTCCTCTGAGACGAGCGAGGAATTGTTCGACAAGGTCGTCGGCGTCAACTTCAAGGGCCCGTTCCGCTTGATGTCGTTGATCGGTGAGCGGATGGCATCGGGGGACGGAGGCTCGATCATCAACGTCTCGTCGTCGGGTGCGTTGTTCCCTCAGCCGAGATTCGGGCCGTACGCGGGCGCAAAGGCAGCACTGAACGCCCTCACTGGGGCGTTCGCGCGAGAGTTCGGGCCGACGGTGCGGGTGAACACCATCTCCGCGGGTCCGTTCCTGACCGACATCTCGAAGTCGTGGGCGGCGGAGAAGCGTGAGTCCACGCAGAGTGCGATCGGACGGCCGGGCCATCCTCACGAGATCGTCACGACCGCCTTGTATCTGGCCAGTCCGGCGTCGAGCTACACGACGGCGTCACTGATCCGAGTCGACGGCGGGCTGTACTGACCGCGATCGTGTCCAGCACATGTCGGATACCGGTCTGATGTCAGGACAATCGCAGTCCGACTTGGTTTCCCGCCTCGTCCCATTCTCGAACAGGAAGGTCCCAACATGCGCGCAGCGCGGTGTGAAGTGCACGGAACACCGGACACGATCGTGATCCGCGAGGTGTCCGACCCGGTCGCCGGTGCGGGGGAGGTGGTCGTGGGTGTCGAGGCGGCTTCGGTGAACTTCCCGGACGTCCTTATCGCCGCCGATCGTTACCAGCTCTCGGTACCGACACCCTTCACCGCAGGAAGCGAATTCGCAGGACGGGTGCTGTCGGTCGGAGCGGACGTCGGCGATCTCGCTCCGGGTGACGCGGTGATGGGCACTGCCCTCTCGGGCGCGTTTGCAGAGCGGATCGCGGTTCCGCGGTCCGCTCTGTCCCCGGTGCCTGCAGGCCTGGACATGGTCCATGCGGCGGCCTTCAACGTCACCTACCGCACCGCGTACCACGCGGTGACCACTTTCGGTGCGCTGGAGCCCGGAAACTGGGTGGTGGTCCTGGGTGCCGCCGGCGGGGTCGGGAGCGCAGCAGTCGACATCGCGACTCGACTGGGCGGCAGAGTGATTGCAGCCGCGTCGACCCCAGAACGGGCGGAGGCGTGCCGTGCCCTGGGTGCGGTGGAGACGATCGCCTATGACAGCGAGGATCTGAAGCAGCGCATCAAGGAGATCACCGGGACCGGCGCCCAGGTGGTGATTGACCCAGTCGGGGGAGCCTACTCGGAGCAGGCGCTTCGCGCCATCGCGTGGGGCGGCCGCTTCGTATGTGTTGGTTTCGCACAGGGCGACATTCCGCGGATTCCGCTGAACCTGGTGCTCCTGAAGGGCGCGATCGTGCGTGGCTTCGAGATCCGGACCCTGGCATCGCGCCTTCCGGCCGCGGTGGACAAGGGGCGCGCAGAGATCGAGTGCCTGGTCGCGCAAGGCATGAAGCCCCTCGTCTCGGAGGTCTACTCACTCGACGAGGCTCCGCTCGCGCTGACGCGTGTGGCTGAACGTCGTGCAACCGGAAAGATCGTCATCGACATCAGCTCGCGCTGAAGCCGCCAGCGGGTGCTCATCCGGTGGCGCCACACGATTGGCCAGTCAAACCTCGCCCCGCAGTAGTAGGCGTACGGACAGAAGAAGTTGATCCACAAAGAGCGCCCGGCTCGGCTGCAGCGTATCCGAGGACTTCTCTTCTGCGGCTTCGCGTGCAGCCATGGCGTTGGTGACCAATGCGGCGACGAATCGTTCCCGGAGGAACAGCCGGTGCCGATCTGTGCCGGTGAAGTGATCATCCACCATGCGGTAGACGGAACGGATCACGCTGTCGGAATTGCCGAACAGCTCGCGGTGCAAGTCACCCGTCGTCGTGAGGACATTGTGCTCGGGCTGCTGGTACAGCTGCGCAGCGAATCGCAGGTGATAGCTACCTTCGGGATCGTCGAGCAACGACACGAGGGGCAGCACGAGACAACGCGCGGCGGTCTGAACCGCCTCCTCGATCGTCGGGTCGGAGGGTAGTTCGGCAAGCAACTTGATTCGTTGTTCGTCCAGCCATAGGTATCGGTACTGAAATACCGTCTTGACCAGGGCGTCCTTGCTGCCGAAATGGTACTGAACCGCATTATTGTTCGCATAGCCGGCCGTCGCCGATATCTCGCGTAGTGAAACCCGTGCGATCCCCCGCTCCGCGAACAATCGTTCAGCGACGCGGATGATCCGGTTCCTCGCATCGACGGACTTCGAGGTTGGTCGTTGGGTCATCGCAGCTCCCGGTGCCGGCCGTTGAGGTGTCGGGGCGAGTTCGGCATTCGGCCAACCTACCCGGCTCACCGGTAGGGCATGGTCACCCGCCTCTCTGCCGAATTTTAGTACGCTTGACTGAATCAGTCACTCGTACTATTTTCCGTCCTAGGTAACCAGGTGCTCTAAGTGGTCCTGGTCAGAAGTTCGTCGGGGGTCGTTGCCAGGCGGTGGGATC
>NZ_JADZGH010000269.1:106837-112741 GCF_015865005.1 Rhodococcus sp. CX | reverse complement strand
GTTCTACGGTGCTCCCGCCACGGACGATGCTCCCGGCACGGACAGCGAATCGATCGGCGACATCGGCAACAGCTTCAGCACGCAAACCTTCCGAACCCCTTCTGCTCCCGAGCGGCAGTCGGCAAGATTCCCCTGCCCGAACGGCGGCATCAAACGAAATAACCGCAAATCACTCCACAAACGCTGTGATGTGAATCACGGCAACTCGCGTGGACGTTCTTTCTACATGACAACGACCCGCCTCGGCCACTCGGACAGTCGTCCAACTTCATTGATGCACCCGGTGCCACCTGCGGCAACGTCCGGAACGAGGTTGTCGCGATCGGATATTTCCTGCGAATTCTCCAGTACCTACAAATTGCACGTAATTTTCCGAAGTCGGGAAAGTTATTCGTGACAAGGCGCGTCGACATCGAACAATCGGCCCGACGCCGAGGTGGCCCCCAGGCAAAATACCGACGCGAGTAATCGAAGGTCCGGAACCCGCCGACGAGGCCACCGGGATCCGGAAGAACCGAACCCTCGGCAGCCCCGTCCAACGATCAACCGCCTAGGACTGCGCGGCGCCTTCCGCCTGCGGCCCCATCGCCACTGCCGCCGCTTCGACGTTCATCCACGACACCTCCCACACGTGGTTGTCGAGGTCGCGGAACGCCCGGCCGTACATGAAATCGACGTCCATCTCCGCCGACCCCGGCGTGGTCCAGTCGGATCCACCCGCGGCGATCGCGGCGTCGACGAGGCGGTCGACGTCGGCGCGGCTGTCGGCGGAGACGGCGAGCAGCACCTCCCGGGCCTTGCCGGTGTCGCAGATGTCGTCGTTGATGAAGTTCCGGAACCGCGGTTCCTCGAGGAACATGATGTAGGTCTGCTCGTTGATCTCCATGCACGCGGTGTTCGCGTCACAGAACATCTCGTTGAACGTGAACCCGAGAGTGTCGAAGAAGGCACGGGTCGCGGCGACGTCCTTGACGGGGAGGTTGGCGAAGAGCATGCGGGACATGTGAGCTCCTGAGGTTCGCGGCCCGCGCTGTGGGGCCGGTCGGTGCGGTCACATGGTTCGACTCGCGGGGGCCCGGAAACTCATCGCACACGGCCCGGGAACATTCCGGCGACCGCCCGGGTTAGAATAGTTGCACAGTCAATTACTTCGGGAGGAGCCCGCAATGCCTGCGGTCACCGTCGACAACATCCTGACCCTGCCCCGGATCGAGGCCCCGGCACCCGATCGTCCCGCGCGCCCGGTGCTCGGGGTGCGTACCGCTCCCGTCGGCTTCGAGGGCGAGGGCTTCCCGGTCCGCCGCGCGTTCGCGGGGATCGACCAGCGTTTCCTCGATCCGTTCATCCACATGGACCAGATGGGCGAGGTCGAGTACGCGCCGGGCGAGCCGAAAGGGACCCCTTGGCATCCGCACCGCGGCTTCGAGACCGTGACCTACATGATCGACGGCATCCTCGAGCACAAGGACTCGAACGGCGGTGGCGGCACGATCACCGGTGGTGACACCCAGTGGATGACCGCCGGCGCCGGCATCCTGCATATCGAGGCGCCGCCTGAGCACGTGGTCGTGAGCGGTGGTTTGTTCCACGGCGTGCAGCTGTGGGTGAACCTGCCCCGCGACAACAAGATGGCCCAGCCCCGATACCAGGACATCGCCGGCAGCAACGTGGCACTGGCGTCGTCGCCCGACGGCGGCACGCTGATCCGCGTGGTCGCCGGTGAGATCGGTGGCGTGCACGGTCCGGGCGTTACCCACACCCCGATCGCACTCGCCCACCTCACGATCGCGCCCGGTGCCTCGGTGACGCTGCCGTGGAACCCCGAGTACAACGCGCTCGCCTACATCCTGGCCGGCGACGGCACCGTCGGCGCCGAGCAGGCACCGGCTCGCACCGGTCAGACCGTGGTGTTCGGCCCGAAGGGCGACTCGATCACGCTGACCGCTTCCGCGACCCAGGATTCCCGCACCCATTCCCTCGAGGTGTTCCTCCTGGGAGGCAAGCCCATCCGCGAGCCGGTCGCGATGTACGGGCCGTTCGTCATGAACACGAAGGCCGAGATCATCCAGGCCTTCGAGGACTACCAGGCGGGCCGCCTCGGTTCGATCCCCGCCGAACACGAGCAGCACTAGTAATTACGCTGAAGCTCGCACCCCGAGAGGAACACCATGTCCCAGACCCCGCTGATCGACGTCCGCCGAGCAGCCGATCGGATGAAGACGAAGATCGACTGGCTGGATTCGAAGCACTCCTTCTCGTTCGGCCATCACTACGATCCGGACAACACCCACCACGGTCTGCTCCTCGTCAACAACGACGACATCGTCACGGCCGGAAAGGGTTTCGACACCCACCCGCATCGCGACATGGAGATCGTGACGTGGGTGCTACGCGGCAGCCTGGTGCACCAGGATTCGATCGGTCACTCCGGCGTCATCTATCCCGGCCTGGCCCAGCGGATGAGCGCCGGCACCGGGATCCTGCATTCGGAGAAGAACGACTCGTGGCGTCTCGACGGCGTCACCGGCACGCACGCCGCCGAACACGCGACACCCGTGCGGTTCGTCCAGATGTGGGTGATGCCCGACGAGGCCGGCATCACCCCCGGCTACGAGCAGCTCGAGATCGACGACGAACTGATGCGCGGCGGTCTGGTGCCCGTCGCGTCCGGGATGGCGAAGGACCGCGATCACGCGGCGATCCGGATCCACAACAAGTACGCGGGCCTGTCGGTCGCGCGGCTGCAGCCGGACAAGACGGTGACCCTGCCCGAGGCGCCGTACCTGCACGTCTTCGTCGCCGAGGGCAGCGCCGACCTCGAGGGTGTCGGTCCGCTCGCCGAGGGCGACGCGGTGCGGCTGACGAACTCCGGCGGGCAGCGTCTGACCACCACCACCGGAGCCGAGGTCCTCGTCTGGGAGATGCACGCGACGATCGGTCGCTGAGGGCCGCCACCCAGCCCTCACCGCTCACCCGTGATAGAGAGAACGGGTGAGCATCAGCACCCAGACCCTTCCGATCGACCGGCCCGTGACCGTCCTGGGCATCACGCGGGAAGGCTTCTCATCCGATCCCATGCGGATCGTCCAGACGCTCGGTCCGCGACTGCTCGATCATCGCGGTGAAATCACGATCGGGTCGCTGGGTGTGTTCACCGACGTCGTGGTGGGTGCCCCGGCCGCCGCCGCGCTGCGGGATCGGGCGGGCGAGCCGGTCGGTACCGTCCTCGCACAGTTGAGTGTGTCGGCGGCGAACCCGTTCCCGTCCGGCGGCACGATCGTCGGGACCGGCCGGGCCCTGCACACCGACGACGCAACGTCGCTGGCCGCGGCCGAGATCGTGGACGAATCGGGCAGTCTCGTCGCGCACGTCGTCGGCCGGGCCATGGCGGTCGGACGCGCAAGCATCGACGATCCGGAGGCTCCGCCCACGGCAGTCGCACAGAGCATGCCGGGACCCGAGCCGTGGGACGGTCCGGAGTCCCTCGCCGGGCGGTCCGGGCTCGGCATCGTCGAGGGCATCGCCGACGGCACGATCGCCCGGGGTCCGCTGGCCGCACTCCTCGGCCTCCGCGTGCAGCAATCCGAGCGCGGACGCGTCGACGCCCTCGTCACGCCGGCCGACTGGATGGCCAACCGGTTCGGCTCGATCCACGGCGGAGTGCTCGTGTCCATCGCCGACACGATCACCGGACTCGCCGCGCAGACCCTTCCCGAACAGGGCGGGCAGTACCGGATCCTCAACCTCGGTATCGACTATCTGCGCTCCCCCGACGCTCCGGGACCCGACGTCCTTGCCCAGGCCGAGGTGGTCCGGGCCGGGCGCCGGCTGGCCACGATCGAAGCGCGGCTGACCGGTGAGGACGGCACGGTGTTCTTCCGTGCCCACGCGAACGCTCAACTGTTCGCCGCAAGCTCCGACTGAACCCGCACACAGGAACCTCCCAGGAATCTCACGACCGGCGTCCAGGACCGCGCGCCACCATGGAGTCACGATTTCGATATCGGGAGGAAGCGTGAACAAAGACGTGGAGCTCAGCCGCAAACGGGTGAGCCGCCGCCGGGCATTGGCGCTCGGCGGAACCATCAGCCTCGGCAGCCTGCTCGCGGTCGCGTGCGGCACCGACAACGGCAGCAGCACCGCGACCACCGCGGCCGGCTCCGCGACGACGGACGCGACCGCGGCCGCGTCGGGCAGCATCGAGGAACAGCTCCGGGCGCTCCTCGACCAGGCCCCGAACTGCGTGATGACCAGCGAGGAGACGCAGGGGCCGTACTGGTTCGACGTCGACTCCATCCGCCGTGACATCCGGGAGGATCGTCCCGGCCTGGAACTGCAGCTCGCGCTTCGCGTGCAGGACCTGCAGAACTGCAGCGCCGACGGCTCCGCGAGCGCGGTCGCGAACGCGGTCGTCGAGATCTGGCACTGCGACGCTGGTGGCGTGTATTCGGGCTTCGAATCCGGGTCGATCGCAGCCAACCAGGGCGGGGGGCGGGGTCCGGGAGGCCCCGGCGGCACACCGCCGCCCGGTGGACCGGGTGGTCCCGGCGGACCGGGCGGACCGGGTGGGATGGCTCCACCCGAGGGCATGCAGTTCCCGGAAGGCATGGAACCACCGGAAGGCATGACCCCACCGAACGGTGGACCCGGCGGCACGGAAGGTTCGGGAGAGACCTCGAACGGTTCGTACAGCGTCGGCGACCAGGAAGCCACGACGACCGACGACGGCACCTATCTGCGGGGCGCCCAGGTGACCGATGCGAACGGCATCGCGTACTTCACGACCATCTTCCCGGGCTGGTACGTGGGGCGCACGGTCCACATCCACGTCAAGGTTCACATCGACAAGTCGACCGTTCTCACCACGCAGTTGTTCTTCGACGATGCCCTCAACGACGAGATCTTCTCCACCGTCGCCCCCTACACCGACCACACCGGGCGCGACACCCGCAACGACAACGACAACATCTTCGACGAGTCCGGCATGACGACCGTGTCGCAGCAGCCGGACCGGATCCTCGCTGCCGTCAATCTCGGTATCGATACCTGATTCGTCGGATCGCGCGGCGCGTCGGCAGTCAGGCGACGCGCCGCGCGATCGACACCGCCTCGGCGCCGAGTCGCGGGAATCGCGCGTCGGAGATCGTCGTCGTGAGGTTGCTGCCGAGCCGGTTCGTGACGAATGCGACGGACAAACCGGTGCCGGGGTCCGCGAACGCGCCCGACCCACCGAAACCGTAGTGCCCGACGGATCGTAAAGGCTGCTCCCGCAAGGCAACCCAGCCCGGGTGATAGCCGAGCCGCCAGTTCGGCCGGATGCCGAGCACGTAGTCGCGACGACGCGTCTGCACCTCGACGATCTGTTCGATCGTGTCTTCCTTGAGAAGCCGAACCCCTTCGAGCGCACCGCCGTTCGCGAGCGCGCCGTACATGCGGGCGAGCGCGCGGGCACTGAACACACCGTTCCAGCCGGGCATCACGGCGTCGTGCGCCGACGGGCTGCGCATCAACTCGTCGAAGCCTTCTGCCATGCCCGCTTCCGCGATGCCCCGGATTCCCGGCATCCGCGACATCACCCTTGCGGTGGTGCTCCACGACGAGGGCAGCGGGTTCACCTTGGGGAACACCGGGGCCAGGCGGCGCCGTTCGCTCTGCGGAACCCGGAACCAGAATTCGCGCAGGCCCAGCGGTCCGGCGAGTTCCTGCTCCACCAGTTCCGGGAATGTCCGATTCGTGACGCGGCAGGCGATCTCCGCGACGAGGTTGCCGTAGGTGACCGCGTGATATCCGGGCCCGGACAGTCTGCGCCGGTCGGGTGGGGTGGCGGCGAGCGCCTTCGCGACGGCCTCCGAATCCAGCAGGTCGAGGGGTCCGGGCACGAGTCCGCGAACGCGGTGCAGCCCC